>NZ_BCBH01000019.1:0-108671 GCF_001320525.1 Pseudomonas sp. NBRC 111131
CCCGGCCTATGGCCGGGTGGGTCTAGCGTTGTCGGTTCAAAGGGCTAAGGCCTGGCAATCGTCGCAAAGACCTACCTGGAAAACCTCAAGATCGGCGAAGCAGCGGGTGCATTGCTCGACATCATGATCTTCGGCGAGCTTGCTGATCACGTCGCCATACTCAGCAACCAATGCGGCGTAGTGATCGCCAGTTGAAGCGTCTCCCCTCAGCTCATAGTAGCGGTCCTCGCTCTTCGAGTAGGCTTTGAAAACTGGCTTTCCGTTGAACTGGCTGGCACCTACAGAAATTGGCGCTCTGTTGCGTAGCAAAGCGATAGTCTCGGGCATGGTTTGCATTGGATTGCTCCTCAAGTATCAGGTTGACCGTGTCCTGGGAGATGGCCAACAACACCTGATAAGCGGTTCTAAGCGGCAAGCGGCCCCGGGCTCGGCGCCAGCACAATGAACCGCCGCTGCAATAAGGCCCTCAATCAGTTCTGGCAGCCTAATTGAGCGTGAGCGTAGGCGTAAAAAACCCCGGACTGCTTGAGCAGTACGGGGTGGTGTAGCGTTAGGTGCCAGACCCGGTGCCAGGCCATGCGATGGCCGCTGGAAAGAATCACGCCTCGCGGCTGTAAGCCTTAATACGCGCGTCCGCGGCCGCCAGGTAGCCCTGAATCTTCCCAATCGCTTTGGCCATGTTTTCAAGATCATCGGGCTTTGCACGTGAGCACGAGATGTTCGACACCTCGGCCAGCACTCGCTGGGCAACCTCTTTCCAATTGGTTACCTCATCGGCGCTGCAGCAGGCATGGTAGTCATTCACCTTACGAAAAAGACGATCGAAAGCGCGACGGTAATCGGCGACAGGGACTGTTTTGGTGCTGCTCATGGGGCACTCCTCAGAAGGGAAATCTGGTTGAACTTGCCCATGGGGATGGTTCACGCACGCGTGTAATGGGTGCCAGCGACCTTGTTCCACCATGTAATTCATCCCTGAGGACGATGTTTAATTCCTCAGGAGAAAACCCATGGCAACACTCGTGAAAGTATCGACCTGCTTGACCCCAGAGCTAGCACGAACCGTCGTCGAAATGGCATGCGTCGTACGCATCGCAGAAACTGGAGAGGGCGTAGAAATCCGCGACACCAGGCCCCTCCTCGATCGCCTGGCATCACCAATTCGGGGGCGAGGAATTGTGCGTACCCTTGGCGACACGCATTTCGTCGTGACCGAGGACCTGGCGAAGCGGATCGACGCAAAACACCTACCAAGTGAGCAGGCCCCGACTGAGGCTACAGGTGTCGAAAACGACGCACTGAAAACACTCATCGCTGATCGGTTGGGTGCTATGGGCTGGCTGATCGTTGATGGGCTGAGCTTTAACTGCACATCAGCAGTGGCCAAAAAAGAGTACCGAACTGCGGTTGGCATCAAGGAGGCGATCGCCTTTCTCGAAGCCGGAGATGAAGGTGCCAGACGCCTGATCGCTCAGTACTACAGCGAGGGCAATAACGTACTGAGCACAACAACTGCGCGATTCACTCCTGACTGGTCGCCCGAAGTTGTTGAATCGGGCGCCAGCCGATTCGCGGCCGAAGTTGACGACGTAATCAGCGACACCTATGCGGTACGCCTGCTTCGCCATCGAGACCAAGCCGCTGATGGCGCATAACACTCTCAGGCTCACTTAGGCAAACGCACCACCACACCCCGGGCTCGCCCGGGGTTTTTATTACCCAGCTTCGTAGTTCATGTGCGCCATCACCAGGTACACCGCCAACCAAGCTCCGTGGAGTCACCATGAACCACTATCAACACCTGATCGCGGACCAGATCCGGTCCGTCCAAGGACAGAAAGACTATTGCTTGCAAGTCCTATCCGCCGGCGGCCTTGAACCCTGGGAGTCGAAGGAATACAGCGACCTGGTTGAGCAGTATGACCAGACGCTCAAGGAACTGAATGAACGATTGCCTGAAGCAGACTGATCCCTCACCTCATCTATCTAACCTATGGGAAGAACACCATGACCAACGCAATCGAAGCACAAGCACAGAAGGTCGAAGCTGCCTACGCAGTTACAGGCAGCGTCAATCCAGAATACGAGCGCGAGTTCGACATCCTCTCCGACATGCGTCGTGCTGAAATGGCCAAGGAATTCCGCTCAGAGCGTGGCCTGCCTCCCACGGCGAAAACCCCGTATGACTGAGCCTCAGCTATGAGGTTTGAGCATGCACCACCGCCCCCGGCTTGCTGGGGGCTTTTTTCGTTATGCTTCCTACAGACTGAGCCGGGTCGCCCATATCTTCGGGCTTAGGGAAGCTTACTGTGCGGCGTTATACGGCCGCCAAGCAAAGGTAGGCACGTGTGCCTACTGGCATGAAAATAGGCACACGTGCCTATCTAGGCCTGTGCCTCTTCAGTGTCGAGCTTTGCAGCCTGCTTTCGACGCTCCATCAACTGTTGCATGTACACGATCCCGTCTCGAAGCGCATTCACCGCCCAGGTTGGGCAAGGCCGGGAAGATTTCTTGGTCGGATCGTTGAGCCAGGATCGAACAGCGCGATCGGAGCAAGGCCGCTTGGTGACGGCGTTGATGAGCATCGCGCTCTCGCGTTGTTTGACGTCATACTTTTTCAGCAGCGCCAGAAACGCTTGCCGGTTGGCTTCACGCCCTTCGTCGTCCATCTTACCTCCAAACGGTTGAGAATAGGCACATGTGCCTAATAGCTGCATTCTAGGCACTTGTGCCTATCAAGGAAACCCCCAGAGCGTGCGCGAACTCAAGCCCGTACGGTGCCCCGATGCAGCCTGGCTCAAAAGCCGCCCCCCATCACTTCAACTTCGAGCGAGCGGAACTTCAGCCACGGCCCTCGAAACCACTTCAAGTTCATTTTCAGTGATACCCAGTAGCCCGGGCCAGATTCGGACCATAGCCGGCTAGCGCCAATACCTAAAACCGCCTCCGGTACGAGTGCTGATGATGACTTGATCAGGCTGCAAGGCGTAGCAATTACTGTGACGCATTACTCAGGACCATGCATACCCATGAGGAATCCATCATGACAACTGAGCAAGCACTAGCGCCACATCTGACCAGCACAACCCATGTTGCGGTTGAGCGAAAACACTTCATCGGAACTGGCCGGAATGCCTGGCTCATAACAGGTCGAGTTTGTGGTGATGACGACGACACTGCCTATCTGGTGCTGGCAGATGATGAGGCCATAGCTCAGGAGACCTTCAAACGGGAGCTTCGAGACTGTGAAGTGTTGCAGAACGACGCCCCAAACGCGGATGATCTTCCTGAGATCTACATCATCCAGAGTGACATGCTGAGCTGAGCATTTTGAGGAAAACGCTCCACCATACCCTGGCCTCAGGCCAGGGTATTTTTTTGAGTGCGCCAGGCATGGCGCGTTGAGCGACCACGCTCACAACAGGGATAGGCTACTAAACGCGGCTGCTTGGTCGAAGGCTCATATCCCAGCCGTCGCGTAAGTTGTACCAGCCCCCACAATTTGCTCCCTCATGGCCTGCCCATGCGCCTCCAGCTCCTCTACCTTTCGCTCAAGCTCCCAGGCTCGGCGGTAAAGCCGCTGGTTGATAGCGATTACCCACTGCAACGCAGAACGCTCGCGGTCGCCGATATCACCCGAGTCGGTGCCTTGACCAACCCGGGCTAGAATATCGGCAGGAACCTCCGGCAAAGGTTCATCATCCCACAACATGCTGCCTCCTGTACTGGATATAAAAACAGTATGCGATGACTTGGAGCTCCAGCCAATCCCTGGCTCAGCGCCACCCCACACGGCGGCCTCCCATTCTCGTCAGTGAGCTTCCCGTAGCAGGGAAGTCAGCAGCCAGACGATGAAGCTTACTTAGCATGGGTGCGGGTAGTGCACAAACTCATTGTTTATCAACTGAAACGGTGTATACGTATTCGTCACCATTATCGTTGTCTTTATATTCGCGCTTTCCACCGCTAGGAATCACATCAGTTATAGAAAGCCTGTAACCATCAGTCCGAGGATAGTCAACAACAAGACCACCAGCTTTGTCGGTCCCCATATCCGCCAAGTGCACGTAGTTAACGTCCATTGTTAAGCGGACAGTTCCATCACTAGCAACATAAGGCGTGAAATAAGCGGTGGAGCCGAGCTCCAGATTAGCAAGTCGCGCCTTATTCGGATTGATTAGCTTCCTGTACTTCTTGTACTCAATATTTCTGTAAGCCTTTCGGACACCACTTTGAGTTGTCACGCTATAAGCATCTACAATATCGCCATTGCGAGTAAGCTCAGTACTAATGACGATTGACTCTGCCGCCGAGGCATTAACCGCTAGTGCAGCCATAGCTGCGAGGACAATTGCTTTCATGAAATCCTTCACACACCAAAATCACATTAGATGCCTTCGACCCCAGCATCTGGCCGGCACAGAGGTCGAAGTTGCCTACCTGTCTTGTTTTCAAAGATGGGGCAGATCTCGCAGCAGGGCTTTGAGCTCATGCCAAGGATGCTGAGCATTTTCCGTCTCGTTCGAACATCCCGCCCTATGGACGAATGCATCAGCTGCTTGATCTACAGCCTGACTGGACTGACACTCTTGGCACCAAATGATCGAGTTCTCGACTGACCATTTATCGCCGAAAGCATCCAGATCCTGATCAAGCTGGCTGTATTGCTCGTCTCCGCTCATCTCGTTCTCCCGTTGTTGGCGCGTACCGTACGCCTATCTTCGACCTGGTTAGGTTGTGGTTCAGTATGAAGTGTAACTGGCGACAACGGATTTCCCACAGCCAATAGCGGGCATTCCATGTTGGCGGAATGGGGCCAGGTACCCGTTCTGTTTTTGCCCCCGGTGACACCGGGTGGCCGTCACCTATGACTCCATTTCACGGTAAACTTGCGCTCCAATTACGCACCTGCGCCATCCGATGGCTCGCAGCGTATAACTCACAAAACAGGGAGAGTGGCATGCTGACCTTCGAAGACCGGTACACCGCAGCTCGCGACAAGTTCTTTGCTGAGAACCCGCAGGCTATGAGAGAGATTGAGGCGGTCAGCGCAGAGGTGATCAAGGGCAGTGGGATGACGGTAGAGGAATATCGTAGCCAGCAACGGTTGCAGGTATTCGCCGAGGCGGCTAAGAAGCGGGGCGTTGAGCTGGATGAATTTGTCATTCATCTGGTCGCCCAATCTCCTCAGCAAGCTCAAGAATGGCGGATCGAGCGCCATCGCCAAATGGCTGAAGCGCTTGGGTCATCCTGGGAAGAGTACAAGGACCTCAACCGAATTACTGAGTAGTCCAAACGATATTTCGTTGAACCGGATTCTCTGGTGAGGTAAGTTGGCGCTCGATGCGCGGGGGATTCCAGGTTGCGGTTCGTAACAGCCGCTTCGTGGTTTCACCTCAGCTGCTCCTTTCATGGCGTTACGGCTAGGAAAGTGAAGAGCCTCGGATTTTTCCGGGGCTTTTTTGTGGGCGCCTCAGAAGCGGCGACCTCTCTCCTATCATGACGATGGTTCACAACATGGTGATTGACGTACACAAGATCGCGCATGACTTTCGCGCATCGATCGAGGAACAGAAAGCCTTGGGCATTCTCCCGCGGCACATGGCAGGTTTTCCACATGCCTGCTGCGCGGTGACGTCCGAACTGCTCGGCGACTACCTCAACAGCATACCTGGGGGCCTGGAAGCGGAAACCGTTAGCGCTATGCGAGACGGCAAGCCTCACATGTGGTTCGTGGTGAATTCGCTGATCGTTGACCTAACTGCAGACCAGTTCCCTGACGGACGTTCGGCGGTGTATGTGGGGCCAGAGGACGCCTGGTACGCCGGCTGGGAAGTCGATCTGCGTGGCAAGGCTTCACACGGCGGAACCTGCACATCGAATGACGAACGAGCGGTGTTGGAAAGGTTCATCGAACATGCCGGGCTACCCACCTTCGATTAAGCTGCGCAGCCCCACGTCGCGCCCCCTGAGTGCGTAGTCAGGGATGAGGCCGCCGGATAACGTCCACCCGGCGCCCCTCTGCCCAGCCCTCACCTATCTGCAGCGAAATTAGCCTTTCGAAGCCACCCCTCTACCGACGCAGACCGGGAACGTTCCCGGGCGTCGATATGCCGCCCCCTGAACATGCCCCACGCTCGATAGGAACGCCCGTCGACTGAGACCCAGAACACGACTTGCTCCTCATCCACCTGCCGAAAAATTGCTTCTGGTGCTGCTCTCATGATTGGACCTGCTTGATATTGGAGGTCCTAGAATGGCGTCACGACCATCGGCAGAGTGAGCTCACGCTCGGAACTGAAGGGCGTACGCCAAAAGCTGCGCGTTCAGTTCATCTCGGTTCTCACCATAGTGAGCTTCTCGATGGCAGTTCGGGCATAGCGCCACGCAGTTGTAGAAGCGATCCGACACGTCCGCACCCAGCACGTGGTGCACGTCCAGGAAGCCGGGGAATGTCCGACTCTCGGCGCATCTTTCACATCGGTACTGAGCCCGCTCCAGCACCGCAAGTCGCACCTTAGGATCTCGCTTCACGTGTGACCGGATAGTGCTCACCCTCTCCCCGAGGTCACGCCCTAGAGCCGAATAATCCGGCACTGGGCAATCGTCTAATGTGTCGTCAAGGGCTGGCGGTATCTGACCCGCCACAGCCAGCTTCGCGAGATCAACAACCCCTGGCCATTCCCACAATACATCGGCTACCTGGTGGGTATCTGGCAACCGATCATCTTGAAGCCACAGCGTTGGGCTTGTTCCGTTTTGGGCATGGTTCTTCCTGATGCGACCTTTCAGCCCCATGCGCAAGAGCTCATCGCTCACCTCCCGCTGCCGATTCCAGATCTGGTGCAACGCATCTGTAGGGATCAGGGCGGCATAGACCACGACCTCACCTTCACGCTGAAACAGGAGGTTGTGACTGACGCCAAGGGCTAGGTCTCTCCCCACCACATGCTCCAATGTGGCATCCCAGCCACCAGGCCGAAGGTGGGCCGTCAGCTGAGCAGCTGAATATCTCTGCTCATTCGAGTTGCGACCATCTCGGCGCCAGCATAGGCGAACCCGGGCTTTGACCTCCTCACCATCATTGTTGAGGAACGTGACAAGCTGCTGGGATGCTGAGCCAGTGGGGATTCGCTGGTCTGCAATTACACTGAAGCCGCAGGCCTCCAGGAATGGACTGACTGCATCGCGTGAGCGCTGTTCCGCGGCGAGACTGTCAGTGCCTCGAAACTGTCGGGGTGATGACTTGGACACCGGAACTCTCCCTTCGAGCTCACAACTGATCATGGCTGCTCAAGTGCATGGACGCAGTCCAGTCTGGCTCATAGCTCACCGGCCTGCTCGGTCCTTTTAATGGACAAGCCCCGGGAGACCGGGGCTTGGGGCGTGCACAGGGTGGTGATTTACTACGAGCCAAGCTAGTACTGGGGCAACTCATCCTGCAGCGGTCTGAACAGCTTGGTGAACGGCTGCTGTTCGAAGCCCCGAGGCAGCCGGTTACCCGGCCCCAACATTGTGAGTCGCAGCCGCCATGCTTCTTTCCACGACAATCTGCTTTGACGCAGCCCAGCGTCGTGGCGCACTGCAGCGCGAATACTTTTGATGATCTGCAGCCCAACAGCCGCTTTTGGCTCTGCCATTTCTGCCGGCGCTGCAGCTAGTGCTGCACGATGCGCTTCGGTCGACCGGCAGGTTTTGCAGGTGACCCCATTGGGCTTCGTGATCGAAACCAGATTGTGATTGTTTCGACCACAGGCAACTTGGTCCGGGCCAATTTCGTAGTGGGTTACCATGTTCGATTTCCGCCCTTGGCTGTTTTCTATGGATCATTCTCACACGTTTGTGCGGGCGTTTTTACAAAGGAATGCTCGGCCCTGCTGGAATCAGGATCACAAGAGATCTGGTTTCAGCAAGCTTTAATTACTTTTTGTGTTTCGGAAGGCGTTGCGCAACTTCCTCTGGGGTTAGGTCCTCCAGAGGGACAAGACAAGTCGCGCCACGACAAACCAGAATCATACGAACACCATCTGCAGACACACCCTTGTAGTCGCTGTGCGTACTGCGATAGATCAGGTCAAGCTGTGCTTTGGTAACAGTTGTCATGCTTGGTGCCCTCAAGCCGCAGGCTGATCCGTCTGGGACATGATTGCCTTGGCCGCATGGTTGATCATGTACAGTTGCGCATAGAGGCTGTCGCACGTCTCAGTTATGCGATGCTCGTACCACTCGTCTCCCAGGCACAGCACCGCGGAGTTGTCCTTCATGAAGCTATGGGCTTCTTCGGTGAAGCCAATATCCTCGGCTTGGTCGAAGAGATCGTCCCAGTGCATCCAGCGATCATCTCCATTCGACATGTCTCGGCGATGCGTGGCGGTCAGAGCGCGGAATTCAGCCCAGTGCGCGCCTCGAACCAAGTCCGAGTCCTGCGCCCATGCCGGCAGGGTATCCCAAATCGCCTCAGAACAGTCATTGTGCAGCTCACGGCAGATGCACGACACTAACACCTGCCGGAACAGGTCCTGGCTGAACACCTTCTTCTTGTGGGACTCGTTCAGCTTGGTGTGCAGGTAGTAGGTGACGTCATCGCCGGCCAGGAATTTCATGCCATAGCTCAAACCGACACCGAACGTTAGGTGACCAATATCGCCGACTACCGCGATACCGAAGCGAGTCATCATGATGTCGAAGGCATAAGCCGTAGTGCCCTCGGCTTTGCATCGCCAGATCTCTGCGTCGTCCTGGTTCACCAAACACGTATAACGATGATTCTTGAGCTTTTCAGCAGCACGGGCTTTGCGCTCGTCTTCATTCTGCCGGCGTTGCTCGATGTAAGCAGCACGCGAATTCGCAACATCCATGATCGGCTCCTAAGGGGTTTGGATGCTGAAAAGATTAAACTATAGGGCAACTATTTTCAACGACATGCAACGCTCTACTTTTACCTTAGAGCCATGGCGCCCAGCTTATCTCTCACAAGTTGGCGTTGATTCCTCACTGCAGATTGCGGACATTTATGCCTGCCCTGGCACTTCATGCGAACGCTGACAGAGGGCGGTCAAATGGCACACCAATATCTACCCGTGGTCCAGGATGGGCACTGCCCTGCCCCACATGTATCGCCCCCTTGGAGCTGACCATGCCTTTGATTGCGAGATTTCGCGAGTTCCTTCAACGCCGCCAGGCGGCACGACTCGATGCGCGGGCGATCGGCTTGCAGTTGGTGCACCTGCACAGCGAGTCCGCACGCGACCATTTTGTGTTTCCTGGGCTCAACATCACTGCGGCTATCGAGCATCGTGGCCTCCGCATCGGCCACGTCGCTTATGGTATTAGCCCGCTGAACGACCGACTGTACATCAGCAACTATCAGGTCCTTGGCAGTCACCGCAACCAAGGCCTCGGTATGGCGGCGCTGTGGTGCCTCAGCCGAGTCCACAGCATGCCATTGGCCACCGTGCATGAGGTCAAAAGTTCTAAGGGCTTCTGGACTAAAGCAGAAGCCCGCCTCGCTGCTGCTGGTGTCCACCTGCTGCGCGATCTTCGCCGCTATGACCTGTCCGCCGAACAGCAGAGATGGCAGCACCTGGTACCGGAACCGGAGCACATGCGACTGACCCAGGAAGTGATGAGCACCCCAGAGTGGCCGGCAATAAAAGCCAGCAATGACGCAGGGCCCAGTCCATACCGTCAGGGCTGACTACCCTCTGCGCCAACTGACCGCCGTTCAGTTCGAGTCGCTGGAGAGCAGTGCCCAATGCAGCAGAAAAAGGTTCAAGACGAACCTCTCATAAGCGCAAAGATATCGAAGTGCTGGTCATCTTCACCGGCACTGAGCTTTGGGCTTCCGACATCGCCTATTAGATCCGTGGTCGCAGTGATCTGGACCGTTTCAGGATCGATCGGCACAGCGCCTCGCAATGTCAACCGATCATAAAAGGATGGAACCATATCGACGACAAACAGCGTGTAATCGTGTGCGACTGCAACTTGGTACAACGCCCCGATTAACCTCTTGCCAAGACGCTGATGTCTCATCGTCTCTGGCATGAAGATATTCGGAATAAGCATCTGTCTGGCGCCGTGTAAGAAATGGAGCCTGAGAACGAGCGTTTTCCGTTCACTCTCCACATCCTGTTTGCAACGAGCCTCAATCAGAGATTCCCCGTCACTCGGCTCATGCGTCAGTTCGATTTTGGTACCAGTCAGGCTGTCAAACCCGGGCCTGAGCATTTCGCATATGACTGAGTAGGAGGTTTCAGTGACTGCTACCGCAGCGGTCGTCAGTTCCACATTTTTTCCTTAGAGATCGGCTTAGCCACCCAGGGTAGCTTTCGCAATTCGGACATAGCACGCACCTTAACGCTGAACGCAACCAAGCCTCCGTTGCTGATCATGGTTGGGTGGAGTTCGTACAGGCGGGCATCCTGGTAGCGCTCTTGGATGTCATCACTCTCAGGCTCTGCGGCTCGCCGATCACGACGATACCCCAGTGCTCGGTGAGCAGACCAGCGAGAGTGGGAGTGAAGCACGTTTACACGGCTCTTGATAGGGCTGGTACCACGGGGTCGACTCCAACAAGAGCGTTAACTGGGTAGCCAAAATACTGGGCACAAAAAACCCGGCCGAAGCCGGGTAGGTATCGCTTTGATGTCGAATCCCGACACGCCGAGCGCTGCTGGCGTGCACAGGGGCTAGTGTCAATAACCTTGACGTTTAATGAAGCCGGTGACCGACTCAATGGTGGGATCAACAAGCCCATGGTACGCATGGAAATGAAAATCCTGCTCCTCTTCTTCCCACAAGGCCAACTGATCCGAGTCGAACGCCCAACGCTTGCCGCCGTGGGTGAACTCAGTCCAATCATCGTTCGCTTGGTCCTGAGAATTAGAGTCCGCGGGAGCTGCCTCCTGATCGCTGACCGCGACAGCCTCGACAACCTCACAACGAGTTCGGCATTCATCCAGTTCTTTCTGCGCCATAATGGCATCACGCATTTTGTCACCAAGCAAGTAGGACACTTTGTATTGCATATGAAATTCACCCCTCAATTTAGTCTTGGTTCCAATCAAGCGCAGAGCGCTCATTTTTCTCGTTAGACAGCGTGACGGAATCGGACCAGCTGAACGGGCACAGTACCCAATCGATAGCTGTCACCGAACAGTGAAGTACCCATAAAACCACCGTATTTGAGATCCGATTTGCAAACGGTGCGTAATTCGCCGTTATGTTGAACTGTATCGCCAGCACGAATCATGTCGATGTGAGTTTTAACTGTGTCGTAGTTGGTCATGGTGTATTTCCGTCCGATTTCCCGCAGCTAATCGCCGTGAAAGCAGCCGTCGCAGAACGCGGGTAGTAGACAAGTCCACTAATCTCCAGACGGAGGCTCTCTTCAGTAATCGCACGGCCCAGTGCTTCCCAGCCGTCTGCAGTAGCATTCAGTGGAAGCCCTACAGGCAGATCACGCAGCTCTTGCGATACCATGATGCAGAGTGGGCGCATCCAGTTTTTCATTGTCAGATCCATTTATTGCCGGAGTAAACATTCACACCACCCTTATGGAGCAGCTCGCTTACTTCGCAGTAACGGTCGCTCAACTCCCCGTGTGACTTGCCAAATTGCGCTGCCAACTCACATTTGATGCGAGCCGTTCTTACGGGGCCTCGTACTGCTGATTCTTGAAGTCCCTCAAGAGCCTTGCCGAGTGACGCTGCAGCGCCTCTCCGGGCCGATAGCGGCTCTACTTCGTTTGAAAACACACTCACAGCATCAGAACCCAACGGGATAGGTTCAAAGTACTGCCGAACAGAGCGGGGCACATCTTCGATAATCCGCGGGTATAGCAAGCCTGTACGACCGTGCTCCTTCAGCACGGCTTGGACATGCGTTTCCTCAGGAACGGTACAGTTAGCTTTGATGGCGATAAAACTGGGCATGGCATTACCTCGATGTTGTCCTAACGCTTGAGGGATGAGCCACACCCAGCATGAAGATCCGCCGCCCTGCTGCAGGAGGATGGTGAGCAGTACCAGGCCATTGGCGCGGATCAGAATCGACAAAAAAAAACCGGCGGAGCCGGGTGAAGGTAGGCGACGACTTACACCGGAGGGACTACCCGGCGCACGGGTAGCAACCCGCGTTTATAATGCATGCCAATAAAAACGGGGCAGTCGGCCAGCTGGCGCCATGTTGTAGCGTCATCCCCCAAGAACTGGTCATCTGCTTGCATCGTCTCGCCTGGCGCCAGCAGGCGATACCCAGTTGCCTCGGTCCGACCAGCGCAGGCGGACAGTGCCGCATGCACATCAGCCAGGCGGACGAATTCGCCGTCGTCAGCCTGGTATTTTTCGAGCGCAGCCATATACGCAGGCAACTCAGCCAGTTGGGCCCTTAACGAGCCGCACTCAGCTTTGAGCGCGTCAATGTCATCCGAACTGAGCTTGCTCCTCTGCAAGGCCCCGATCGTGACCAGCGCTTCACGAAACTGATCAACGTAATGCCCAACGCTGGTCGCCGGGAACTTGCTCAGCAAGCACTCGTCGTCGACAGCAGCGTCTGTATCTTCGGCCTCTTCTGACGGTTCACCTGGAACCATGAAAAACTCGCGCTCCACGGCCCCCAGGTAGTCCGAGAAGCGCTTGATGTTTTCCAAGTTTGTCAGAAGCACACTCAGAGACTGCCCATGGTGCACGCCGATTACGTCGTACACCCGGGCCATGTCGCGTTGTTCAGCGGACGAAACAGATGGAGCCTTCAGATAGACCTCACCTCCACCCTCCTCGTCCGTAATCGTGTCATGGGCAATCAGCAAGACCTGGCCAGCATGCTCCAGAGCCGCGATGCCCCCTTCCAGTAACCACTCCAGTCGAAGGCCCTCCTCCTCATCCGCTTGTGTTACCGCAACCGCTTCAACACGGATTGGATCCTCGCTGCCCAGGGCCTGTGATTGCGGCTCCAGCAGCTGCTCCCCTTGGTCTGTTAACTCCCACAGGCCAGGGCTTCGCTGAACTCGCTTGAGCAACCCCAGCTTAGTGAGCACATCAAACCAGTGGTTACCGATGTCGGCTCCCTGGCCGTCGCTGGCGCACTCGTCGAAGCGCTGCAGCTTCCGAATGACCAGATTAGCGAAGGGCGGCAGGCTAGCCAGTTGTCCGTGACGACTCATGCTGCTACCTCGACCGGTTGTGTGAGCGCTTGCTGGACGGCTTGGACGATCCGGAGCAGGTACAGGTAGTCCGGATTGTCTTCTGTTGCGCGGTCAACGGGGTAATGCCACTCATCACCGAACAGAAGGGACAAGAGTTCGGAATGGTTCCAGCACTCCCGCAATGAATCAACATCGCGGAGCTCATCAAGGCGCCTATACAGCGAACGGGCTTCCTCTGCGCTGAGATACCCCAGCTCCCAATCGGTACCACTGCGCTCCCGCCGGCGATCGATGATGCACTTCACTGAAAGCTGTCTGAGAGCCTTTGCGCTGAAGCGTGTGCTGCTCAGGCCGCGGCTCAGGCAATTCAGGACGTACTCGTCAGCGCATTTGGCGACGAATTGGGTCACTGTCCTCTGACCCATTCCTCCCCAGTAGGCTGTCCAGCTCTCTCCCGCACAAGCGATAGTCAGATTCCCCTGACCGGAAATGTAGTCTGGGTTGTGATCTTGTGGCGAGGCCCTAACGCCAAGGTCTTCCAAGAAAACTGTGATCGGGTCAAGGTTCACGGCTCCCGTGATGACTAGCTTTGTTACCACAGAACGCTCTACAGTCAGGCTCGTGGCTGATGCTGCTTCAGCACTGCAGTCCATACCCATATCATCCTCATGCTCAATGGATTCATAACACGTATGCATACGTTACATGCGGGCGATTGAACTGGCAACAAAGGTACTTCCCCTTGCTTCGGTCAGTACGCCAAGTCTGCATAAAACTCATGCTGACACTCAGGGCAACACAGCTCTGCGTCTAAAAGTGCTTCTGGAAGCATAACGGTATCGCCCAGTTGCGAAGCCACGACTGCGCGGCAGATGGCAACCAGAGGGCTATCGCCACCCTGGTAGCGTTGATCTTCTTGGCCAGAAACCCAAGCCTCCCAGCAGTCCTCGCTTACCTCGATCAAATTCACGCGGTACTCAAAGATGGGGTCGTCTCAGAAAACGGAAAATAAAGCACGCTAAGCCGGTTGCAGCGGTCGTAGCGGCCTGAATTTGCCCGCGCCGATCTTGGCACTGTTGCGCCACAGGTAATCGCCGGTCAGGTTGATGTGTTCCCAACCCAGCGGCGACAGGTACTGCAACAGAGCGGCATCGACAGCATGGCCGTGGCCACGCAAGGCATTCGCGGCCCGTTCCAGGTAGACCGTGTTCCAGAGCACGATGGCCGCCGTCACCAAGTTGAGGCCGCTGGCCCGGTAACGCTGCTGCTCGAAACTGCGGTCACGGATTTCGCCCAGACGGTTGAAGAACACGGCGCGGGCCAGCGCATTGCGTGCCTCGCCCTTGTTCAGCCCAGCATGCACGCGTCGGCGCAGCTCGACGCTTTGCAGCCAGTCCAGGATGAACAGCGTGCGCTCGATGCGGCCCAACTCGCGCAAGGCGACGGCCAGGCCGTTCTGGCGCGGGTAGCTGCCGAGCTTGCGCAGCATCAGGGAGGCCGTCACCGTGCCCTGCTTGATCGAGGTCGCCAGCCGCAGGATTTCGTCCCAATGAGCGCGGATGTGCTTGATGTTGAGCGTGCCGCCGATCATGGGTTTCAGGGCTTCATAGGCGGCATCACTCTTCGTGATGTAGAGCTTGGTGTCGCCCAGATCGCGGATGCGCGGCGCGAAGCGGAAGCCCAGCAGGTGCATCAGCGCGAAGACGTGATCGGTGAAGCCAGCCGTGTCGGTATAGTGCTCCTCGATGCGCAGGTCGGATTCGTGGTACAGCAGACCGTCGAGCACATAGGTCGAGTCGCGCACGCCGACGTTTACTACCTTCGTGTGGAACGGCGCATATTGGTCGGAGATGTGGGTATAGAACGTCCGCCCTGGGCTGCTGCCGTATTTCGGGTTGATGTGGCCGGTGCTCTCGGCCTTGCTGCCGGTGCGAAAGTTCTG
Organism: Pseudomonas sp. NBRC 111131; assembly: GCF_001320525.1. Taxonomy (NCBI): domain Bacteria; kingdom Pseudomonadati; phylum Pseudomonadota; class Gammaproteobacteria; order Pseudomonadales; family Pseudomonadaceae; genus Pseudomonas; species Pseudomonas sp. NBRC 111131. The sequence continues at coordinate 15,090 of NZ_BCBH01000019.1, forward strand.
GCCGTCCGACGATGACGTGGTGCCATCGCCCCAATGCTCGGCGAAGGGATGGCGGAATTGCGCGTTGACCAGCTCGGCCAGCGCCGTCGAATAGGTTTCGTCGCGGATGTGCCAGGCCTGCAGCCAAGCGAGTTTGGCGTAGGTGGTGCCGGGGCACGATTCCGCCATCTTAGTTAGGCCCAAGTTGATCGCGTCTGCCAGGATCGTGGTCAACAGAAGGTTCTTGTCCTTGGCCAGGTCGCCAGACTTCAGGTGCGCGAAGTGCCGGGTGAAGCCCGTCCATTCGTCCACTTCCAGCAGCAGTTCGGTGATCTTGACGTGGGGCAGGATCATCGCCGTTTGGTCGATCAGCGCCTGCGCGGTATCGGGCACCGCCGCATCGAGCGGCGTGATCTTCAGGCCCGACTCAGTGATGATGGCGTCCGGCAGTTCGTTGGCCAGCGCCATGCGGTTGACGGTGGCGAGCTGCGTTTCCAGCAGCGTCAGTCTGTCATGCAGGTACTGGTCGCAGTCGGTGGTCACGGCCAGCGGCAATTCGCTGGCTTGCTTGAGGCTGGCGAATTTTGCGGGCGGCACCAGGTAGTCCTCGAAATCCTTGAACTGGCGGGAGCTTTGCACCCAAATGTCGCCGGAGCGCAGCGCGTTCTTCATCTCCGACAGTACGCACAGCTCGTAGTAACGCCGGGCGATGCCGGTGTCGGTCATCACCAGCTTCTGCCAGCGCGGCTTGATGAACTCGGTCGGCGCATCGGCGGGCACCTTGCGGGCGTTGTCGCTGTTCATGCTGCGCAGCACTTCGATGGCGTCGAGCACGTCCTTGGCAGCGGGCGCGGCCCGCAGCTTGAGCACGTCGAGGAATTCCGGCGCGTAGCGGCGCAGCGTGGCATAACTCTCACCGATGCGGTGCAGAAAATCGAAGTCTTCCGGCTGCGCGAGCTTCTGCGCCTCTGTGACGCTCTCGGCGAAGGCATCCCAGGACATGACCGCCTCGATGGCGGCGAACGGATCGCGTCCGGCTTGCTTGGCCTCGATCAGTGCTTGACCGATGCGCCCGAACAGCCGCACCTTGGCGTTGATCGCCTTGCCGGATGCCTGGAACTGTTGCTGATGCTTGTTCTTGGCAGCGTTGAACAGCTTGCCCAGGATGCGGTCGTGCAGGTCGATGATTTCGTCGGTGACGGTGGCCATGCCCTCAATGGCGAGCGCCACCAGAGTGGCATAGCGGCGTTGTGGCTCGAACTTGGCGAGATCGGCAGGCGTCATCTGGCCGCCTTCGCGGGCGATCTTGAGCAGGCGATTCTGGTGTACCAGTCGTTCGATGCTGGTCGGCAGATCAAGCGCCTGCCATGCCTTGAGGCGTTCGATGTGTTCCAGCATGTGCCGCGAATTTGGCTTGGCCGGTGACTGGCGCAGCCAGGCCAGCCAGGTCGTTTTGCCGTTGTCCCGACGCTTGAGCAGATCGTCGAGGCGGCGGCGATGCGCGTCCGCAAGCGGTTCGGCCAAAGCGTCGTAGATACGCCGGTTGGCTCGGGTGATCGCCTCGGCACCCGCCCGCTCGATGGCGTTGATGGCAGGAAGAATGACCGACCGCCGCCGCAGGTGTTCGATCAAGGCGCTGCCCAGCACGATGCCCTTGTCAGTCTGCATCGCCAGCTTGGTCAGTAACTGGACGGCCTGCCGATAGTGGCTCGTCGTGAACGGCTGGAAGCCGAACACTGTTTGCAGTTCGATCAGGTGCTCGCGCCGGGTCTGCTCCCGCCGCCCGTACTCGCCCCAGCTTTCGACGCTGACCTTGAGCTGGTCGGCGACCAGTTTCAGCAAAGGCGGGAACGGCAACTCATCGACGCCAAGAATGACGCCAGGAAAACGCAAGTAGCAAAGCTGCACGGCAAAGCCCAACCGGTTGGCCGGGCCGCGTCGCTGCCGGATGATGGATAAGTCGGTATCGCTGAATGTGTAATGCCGGATCAGGTCGTCCTTGGTGTCCGGCAACGCCAGCAGGTTTTCCCGCTCGGCAGCGGACAAGATGGAGCGACGAGGCATAGCTATCCAGTTCTCAAATATTGATACAAAGTCTCCCGACTGATCCCATAGGCGCGAGCGACCGTCGCTTTCTGTTCGCCGTCAGCAATGCGACGCTTCAGCTCGACAATTTGCGGTTCGCTCAGGGACTTTTTCCGTCCACGGTACGCACCACGTTGCTTGGCCAGCGCAATGCCTTCACGCTGCCGCTCTCGAATCAAGGCACGCTCGAACTCGGCAAACGCGCCCATGACCGATAGCAAGAGATTCGCCATCGGTGAGTCTTCGCCGGTGAAAGTCAGACTTTCCTTGACGAACTCAATGCGCACCCCGCGCTTGGTCAGTTTTTGCACCAGGCGGCGCAGGTCATCCAGGTTGCGGGCCAGCCGATCCATGCTATGCACAACAACCGTGTCACCATCGCGCACAAACGACAGCAAGGCATCGAGTTCTGGCCGCTGGGTGTCCTTGCCCGATGCCTTGTCGGTGAACACCTTGTCCACTTGGACTTGTTCAAGTTGCCGTTCCGGGTTCTGGTCGAAGCTGCTGACCCGGACATAGCCGATACGTTGACCTTTCAAGACGCCTCCGAGGCTGAATGTGTCAAGAAAGAATCTATGACGTTTGGCGGCATGTGTCAATAAATTACAAACTAAAGCCTATTCTGACGCTACGCGTGCAGAGTGCCTGACATCAGGATAGGGTATAGGTCAAGCTGACACTATGTGGATTGTAAAATTTGCTCATTGCTGACTGCCATGAGTGTCAGTTGCTCGAAGTCCTGGTGAGGGCTACTTTTGAGTGCCAGTTAGTCATTTCGCGGCTGGCTTCATAGTGAGGAACTCTTGGGCAACCTTGACGGTTTCCAGCGGGGCCTCTTCCTGAGGGACATGACCGAGCCCGTTGAAGAACATGACCGTGCTGCCAGGAATGTCATGATGGAAACGTTCGGCATACTCAAGTGGTATCAGCCTGTCCTTTCCGCCCCAGATGATCAAAGTCGGTTGTTTTACCTCCTTGATCTCTCGCTCGAATTCGCCGCCCTTCATCTGGTTGAAACGGGCAACAACAGCCTCTCGATTGCCCGCGCGTAACGTGGTCTCGTAGTAGCGTTCAATCAACGCAGGCGTCACTTTTGACGGGTCACCGTACACATTGCGTACGCTGTTGGCGACGATGCTCTTTGGCAATATATGGGAGATGACTGGACTGAGGAGTGGGATGCGAGCCAGCCTGAAGCCGAGGGGAACCGATTGCGACTCGTATTTGTAGCCAGCGGCATCAATCAGAATCAATTTCGTGATTCTGCTCGGGTAGTCCACGGCTGTCTTCCACGCCACATAACCCCCCAGCGAATTACCCACCAGCACCGCATGCTGCACATGCAACTGACTCATCAGTGATGCCACAAAATGAGAGTAAGTCTCAATGTCGTACTTGCCATTGGGGTTCGGCCCCGTGAGACCGAAGCCCGGTAGGTCTACTCGGATCACGCGGCGCTGCGACTTCAATTGAGACACCCAACCATCCCAGGTATGGAGGCTGGAGGAAGTGCCGTGTAAAAGCACGATGGGCTCGGAATCGTCGCTTGGCCCTTCGTCTCTGACGTGTGCTTTCATTCCATCCACATCCATGAACTGTGATGGCGCAGGTCCCAAGGTAGGAATGAGTTCTTCAACGGGACGGTCTGGTGCCCAGACGGAAGCGATGCCAATAGCTCCGACGACCAGCAAGGCGGCTGTGATCTTGATGACTCGCCTGGACACTGGCGATGGATGTTTCACGGACTTGCCTATGAGGAGTGTCGCCATGCGATCCGTCCACTTGGTATAGGGCGGCTTGGTCAGTTTTCCAAAAATGTTTGCCGTCAGATCGCTCTGCAGAAGAACTCCCTTTTTCTTGGAAAAGGTGACGAAGCCATCAAAACCGTGGTACGCACCCTGTCCGCTTGGCCCGATTCCGCCAAACGGTAGGTCATGCTGCGCCAGGTGATAAATGCAGTCATTGACAGTGACACCGCCAGACACCGTTCGATCAATTACGCTGGCGATGCGGCGCCGATCATGATCAAAATAATACAGCGCCAATGGCCTGGGCCTGTCGTTGACCCACTTGATGGCATCCTCCATCGTTCGGTAGGTAAGCACTGGCAAGATCGGACCAAATATTTCCTCCTGCATCACTCGCATGGTGTCCGTAACCCCAACCACAATGACTGGTGCGAAAGCGCGATTTCCCGCAGGACGTGTCTCTTCGTTCTGAACGAGAGGTACGACAGTCGCCCCCTTGTCAAGAGCATCCTGCAGAAGCGCCTGCATCCTGTCGTACCCTGCTTGATTCACCATCCATGCGTAATCGGCACTCGAAACGGGGTTGGCATGACGGCGGAACGCCACCTTGGCAGCCTCCGCTTGAAATGCTTCAAGCTGATGTTCATGCACCAGGACGTAATCTGGCGCCACACAGGTTTGGCCCGCATTCCAGAACTTCGCGGAGCAGATTCGGTCGGCAGCCACTGCCGTGGAAAACGATTCGTGCACCAACGCCGGAGACTTGCCTCCCAATTCCAAGGTGACAGGCGTCAGGTTGGCCGCCGCCGCTTGCGCCACCAAAGTGCCCACCCGTGTTGACCCCGTGAAGAGGATGTGGTCAAAGGGCAATGCAGCAAACGCCGCTGCGAGGTCAGATCCCCCGGTCACGACGGCGACATGATCGTTCGCAAAACACTGCTGGATCATTCTGTGGATGACGTCTGCGGTGGCAGGGGCCAGTTCGCTAGGTTTGACGATCACCCGGTTGCCCGCAGCCAACGCGTTGGCCAATGGCGAGAGCGTCAGCATCACCGGGTAGTTCCATGCGCCTATGACACCGACCACCCCCAAAGGCTGATACACCACCCTGGCTTTGCTGGGCAAAAATTGCCAGTTCACGCTGGCACGCCGGGGCTTCATCCACTTGTGGAAATGGCGGCGGATATAGCGAATTTCGTCGACGACCGGCATGATTTCCAGAAGACGGGTTTCCTGCGTTGGGCGACGGCCGAAGTCCTGGTGCAGCGCGTCGACAAGTGCCCGCTCATTGGCAAGGATTGCGTTAAGAAGCCCGCCCAACGCTGCCATGCGTTGGGCGTAGTCAAGCACGTTTTCACGCGAGGCGTGCCGTTGCCGTTGAAAGAGGTCGTGCAGATTGTTCATGTGGCGTTCTCCATTCCAATGGCGTTCCAGTCCTGATGCTGCGCGTCAGGGATTTTTGACATTGCACGCTCGGTGAGCGCGGTAATGGTCAGACTCGGGTTTACGCCTAGATTGGCTCCCAGCATCGATCCATCGCAGACATACATGTTGCGGTAGCCAAACACGCGGTTTTGACCGTCGCACACGCCTTCAGCGGCGTTTCGTCCCATGGCTGCACCGCCCATGCAGTGCGCAGTCATGGGAACGTTGAGCAGGATTTCGGAGAGGGTTGTTTGCGCGATGCCGCCAGTGGCGCGGGCAGCCTTCACGGCAAAGTCATTGGCGGCAGGGATGAACGTCGGTATGGGCTGCCCGTGCGTCATGAGCGTCTTCTTGAACGGCCAGAACCATGGTCGCTCCCACCGCATCGTCAAATGCCCGTCCAGCGTTTGCATGCAAAGAAAGATCATGGTCTCGCGAGCGAAGCCGAAGGGCGACATCGCCCGTAACGTGGTCACTGGATGGGTGAGCAATTGCTTGGCGAGGGTGCCAATCCAAGTGAATACCCGTGTCCATCCCGGACGCCCCAATGTCATGACCGTGGTCATCAAGCCCATGGAATCAGACCCTTTGGGGTAGCGTACTGCTTCGATATGCGTGTGCGCGTCGATGTGGAGGCCTGATCCGATGCCAATGCCCTCCGAGAGGTCAAGCTTCGAGCCCGGGAATCGCACTGCGATGAGCGACTCTGCATTCGTTCTCACCCGTTGTCCCAAAGCCAGCGAAATGGCAGGCAACGAACCGCACTCTCTCAGCTGGAACAGCAATTCTTGCGTACCCAGTGACGAGGCCGCAAAGACGATACCTCGAGCGCGCATCTGTTTGCGCTGCTTTTTGCCACCGACGGCCGTGGAAACGGTTTCGATGATGTAGCCATCGGTGCCGTCTTTATTCCCGGCTGGTCGAACATCGACGACCTTGGTTTCTGGGAAGACCTTTGCGCCGCGTCGCTCGGCCAGAAATAGGTAGTTTTTGTCCAGCGTGTTCTTGGCGTCGTGTGGGCATCCCACCATGCATCCGCCGCACCCGATGCACGATTTACGTGATGGGCCCTCTCCGCCAAAGTAGGGATCGTCATGACTTGTCCCTGGCGTGGCGCCTTCTGGGCCAAAGAAGACCCCCACGTCAGTGGGATAGAACGTCGATTCGGCACCGACCACCTTGGCCATTTCCTGCAGTCGATGGTCGACGGGCCCCAAACGTCGGTTGACGGTCACACCCAACATGCGCTTGGCGCATTCATAGTGGGCGGGCATCTCCTTTTGCCATTCGCCCAGTCCCGCCCAACTGCCTTGCTGCCAAACATGCTCAGGGGGAACTAGCAATGTGTTGCCGTAGGTGATTGACCCACCACCCACCGCGCAGCCATGAAGCACGACCACATGCCGAAAGAAGCGCATGTTGAAGAACCCGCGCAGGCCCAAGGCGGGACGCCAAACCCATCGGGCGAGATTCCAATTGGTTCGAGGCAGATCTTCAGGAGTCCAGCGCCGCCCCTGCTCCAGCACTGCAACGCGGTAACCCTTCTCGGCCAAGCGAAGCGCAGAAACGCTGCCGCCAAAGCCTGAGCCGATCACAACGAAATCAAACTCACCAGGCGTCGTCACGAATGCACTCCTTGCCAAAGACTTTTATTGGCGATAAGTTTATCACCAATTGAGGTACAATGCATCTATGCCTCGTCTTCGGAACCACCCTGTCAATGTCGCTGCCAACCGTGCCACACGGGAACGACTGCTTGATGCAGCCTGTGAGGAGCTGGTGGAGGTCGGCTACTTTGAGACCGATACCAACAAGATCGCCAGACGCGGGGGCTTGGCACCCGCCACCTTCTACAAGCACTTCAGGAACAAGACCGAAGTCTTTGCCGCAGCCTTTGAGCGGCTGGCAGTGGCTGAGGCGCAGCAGCTCGGAGATGCCTGCTTGTCTTATCTGCAAGCGGGGACCGCTCTTGACGACGTAGCAACACGGTTCGCGCAGGCACTCATTGAAAGCCGTCGCCACCTGGTCGTGCTGCGGTCCCACGCGACCGTACTTCAGAGCACTGAGCCTACGGTTCGAGAGGCAAAGGTGACGGTCCGTCGGCTTGCGGTCGAAGCGGCCACGGGATATGCCGCAATGGCAGGCTTGGAAACCTGTTCCTTGGAAGAACTTCACGTCCGGATGTACGTCATTGATGGTCTTGCAGACGCTGTAGCTCGCGGTGACTTCGGGCAACACGGCGTCACCGACATGACTGCGCACCGCGAAATAGTGACGCAATGGAAAGCTTGCTTTGTGTTGCCAGGAACATTCGAGCCCGACCAATCATGATCATGGTGTACCGGCCAGGTACGCATGATGCCCCTCGCCAGTCGACGGCAACCAGCAGCGTGCACCGCTACGAAACGCGGACTGGAGCGATTGCCGCAGAGACTTTGCTGTAATCGCCGGTACCGCATCAGTTCATCGACCAACTCGCTGGCGGCTGGCATCGGTCAGGTCTTAGCACCTTTGCCCAGAACCTCGAGCCACCAGCACTCCCGACCATCACCGCTGCGGCGTGCGAAGAAGCCTCCTATGGAGGCGCAGCAGCACCCAGATCGGCGCGGGCAGTTCAGGCCACTACGACGACCGTTGCAACTAGCTTAGCGTGCTTTATTTTCCGTTCTCTGAGGCGACCCCAAATACAGGATGTGGGTTTCGATAGTCATGGGTTGAATCTCCTTTCGCAGATTGCCCCGGAGCGGTTGCCGCCGCTGGTGTCCGGGGGTGTCGAGGCGGTATTGCTTCGACGTGGTTAGTATCTCAAAAAGCGGCCCTTACGTCAACTATTCGTCAAACAATATTTGACCTAAAGTTTACTGGAATTCCACCGATCACAGGGCAAAAAAAAGCCCCGGACGTGTCCAGGGCGGGGAAGGCAGTCGCGTCACTGCATCATCCAAGTGAAGCGGTACGGATCCATGAACGGAATATCGTCGTCGAAGCTGTCGAAGTCGGCGGCGGGCTGCGGGGAGGGTTGCGGCGGCTGTTGCTGCGCTGGTCGCCGTTGGGCCTGCTGTGGTCGCTGTGCCTGCTGGCGGGGTGCCTGCTGCTGGCCTTGATTGTACGGATCACCGCCTTGCTGTTGGTTCTGCGGACGCCCGCCCAGCAGCTGCATGGTGCCTTGCATGTCCACGATGATCTCGGTGGTGTAACGCTTGATGCCGTCCTTCTCCCATTCGCGGGTCTGCAACTTGCCCTCGATGTAGCACTGGGAGCCTTTGCGCAGGTACTCGCCGGCAATTTCCGCGACCTTGCCGAACAGCGAAACGCGGTGCCACTCGGTGCGCTCGACCTTCTGGCCGCTCTGCTTGTCTGTCCACTGTTCGCTAGTGGCCAAGCTCAGGTTGGTAACGGCGTTGCCGTTGGGCAGATAGCGGACTTCAGGGTCTTGTCCGCAAGTGCCAACGAGGATCACTTTGTTTACGCCACGGGCCATGATGAGTCTCCTTTCTCGCGAAAGTGCCCGGTCTAGACCGGGCACGCTGGGTTAAATGAATGCGTCGTTGATTGCTTCGATCAGCAATTGCTTTTCGGTTTCGCTGTGCATGTTGACCAGCATCTCATTGAACAGGTCCACCCCTTTCCGCGAACCCAGCTCGTCGTCCTCGATCACCTCCAGCTCGTAACGGATCAGGTCGATGAGATCGGCCAGAACAATGACCGCGCAGACGTTAAACGGGTGTTGGATCACTGCCTGAGAATCCATGGTTGCCGCCTCCGGTTTGCGCATCCCCTTAGCGAACGAAAGGAAGTCTTCTTTCGTCAGGAAATCGCCGTCCTCTAGAAAGGTGCTGGTATTCATTTTTTGTATCTCCTTCGCAGATTCCCCGGAGCGGTTGCCGCCGCTGGTATCCGGGGTGTCGAGGCGGTATTGCTTCGACGTGGTTAGTATCTCAAATCGGGGCGCTGTCGTCAACTGTTGGTCAAACAATCTTTGACGAATAATTGACTTGACGCGGCGCGCTTTTCGGAGCTGCTTAGATGCCGAGGTGGGAGCGGGAGGTAAACATAAAGCGCGCCCGCGAAGCGGGTGCAGCCCCGCTTTTGCCCTGGAGCGTGAGTCTCCCCCGGTGGATCTGCTCGTCAGCCTTCGGTTGGTCGCGGTAAGCCCCGACTACCCGGAGCTGGGCCGCCGTCATGGGGACCGTGGAATAGCGGAGCGACCGAAGGGAGTGAGCATATGCCGCGAAAGCCCCTTGACGGCATAGGCCCAGCGGAGGGTAGGCGATTAGGGCTGATAGCGGCCAGCCGGAGGGTGATGAGCACACCCAGGACGCGCAGGGGCGGCAAGGTGGCCAGCAGGCCGCCGCGCAGGCCGACAGGCCGGAGGGCAAGCGGAGCGCGCAGCACCTGGCGGGCCAGGTGCGCAGGCGAGAGGGATTGAAGCCCGAAGGGGCGAGACGCGGCGCAGCCGTGGCTCGATGCGTAGCACGAAAGCCCGGGCCGCAGGCCTCGCACTAGATCTTCTCGCTGGCCAGGTGGTGGAAGTACCAGGCCAATTCGGGACGCCCCCCGCCCATTTGTTGCTTGATGGCAGTCACCAGATCCTCGCGAACTTGGCCGGTCGCTGTTTCCAGGCGCTGGCGGATCTCATCAACCTCGGCGCTGGCGACCCATTCAAGGCAAGCCAGGTAATCGAGCACGCCCTTTTCCTCTGTTGGTGTAAGCATCTGCAAATCCCTCAGCAGTCAAACTGTCCGTGACAGAAAGGCGCCATCTAGGCCTTTTTCTGTCGGTTAGGTGTCTTCTTTGTGGTCCCTGGTTGGGCCTCCTTTGGCTGCTCATGCTTGGCGGCCATCTGCTTGACCAGCTCGGCTTCCTCGGGGGTGAGCCAGACCATGACGGGCACAAGGCCGACTGTTTGGCGTTCCAGCACGGCGGTTACGCGCTTGATTGCAGCGTGTACAAGCTGCCGCGACTGGCCGATGTTGTTGGCCACCTCGATAGGTTCCTTGCCCTCCACCAGCACCGCCCTGGCAATGTCCAGGGTTTTGGTGGACATGCCCCGGAGCGCAGGCAGGGAAGCGGTCCATTGTTCGGCGGTGTATTTCGGCTGGGTGGGCTGCATTCGCGGTTCCTTACTGTTGGCTGAATGCCCTGCTACCGGCAGGGCTACGGGTCAAGCGTGAGCCTGGTTCATTTGCTCGATGAAGCCCCGCGCATGCGCTTCCAGGCGGCGGGCGTCTGTGGTGCCGGCATGGAGCCGGTGCCGTTTGACGCCCTGGGCGGTGGCTTTCCAGATGACGTAAAACGTCCCCTCGTTGTTGCGCTCGATAGTAATGGCAACGCCCTGGTCACTGGTACCAACCTTGGCGGCGACTGCCGCCACGGTTTCGCTTTCCAGTGTCTGGCGGTCCCATACCAGCAGGGGCACAAACTGCGGGTCGTTGATCGCGTCGGCAGTCTCCAGGCCGCCCGGATCGCTCAACCACGCTTCGTCGTCTTCGTCCCAGGCTTCGGCGGTGATGGGGAACATCCACGCCAAGAGTGGCCGACCGTCCTGCACCTGGCAGGCGTAAAGCTGGTCAGAGTCGAGCAGAAACGCCACGCAATCCCCAGGGATGAGCAGGCCGTGGCCAGGGTTAGCCCTGAGTAACGATCGGTAGGCTTCCAACGTGCGTTCGTAGGTCATGGTCGGTTCCTCGATCTTAGGCCTTGGCCACGGCCAGGGAGTGGGTAGCAACGCGGCGCATGATGAGCAGGTGGGGCAGGGTGGCCAGGCCGGTCAAGGTCCAATAGCGCCCGCCCCACTGGGCAAAAATCGTCGTCATGTTGCCGTGGTCCAGGTCGGCCAGCTTGAACGACGCGCCCAGCTCGTCGGCGTGGTAGTCGATTACGGGCCGCTGCGAAAGGTTGAACTCGAAACGGGCGGCGGTCGTGCGTGCCGGTGGCGTGCCGTAGGCGCGTTCTTGATCGATCAAAAACGCCTCTTCGTCGCCCAGGATGGCGCCGGGGTAACGCACGCGCAGCTCGGGCAGCATCAGGCCGGAATGCTGGGCCATCCACATGTTCGGCCCGATCTGGCGGGCATAGTCGATGATCGCGGTATGGCCAGGGACATAGAAGACTTTGCACATGGTTCGATCCTCCAAGGGCGGGGGAAAGCCGGGCGACTAGCGCCCGGCTCGCCAGTTACGCGGCGGCTTGGCCGCTGCGCAGGGCCTGGGCCAGTACCCACAAGGCGCGATTGAGTTTCACGTCTTGGTCAATGCCGTTAACGGCGCGGGTAGTGGTCCGGCGTCCTTGCTTGTTGCGGCCACGCAAGCCGCCCTTGATGGTGTTTTCCTGCACGCGGTTGAACGTGGTCCAGAGATCGCTTGCGCGGTCTTCGGCACGGCGCGGCATCAGCAGTTGCGACGGCGTGACCGGGGCAGGGCCTTCGGATGGGTCGTAGCGGTAGGCCAGGGCCGCCATGGCGAACGCTTCTTGCTCTTCCTGGCGCAAGTGGTAGTGCTGCATGTCGTCAAGGTTGGCGTCGATCTGCTCGAACTGGCCCAGCACCTCATAGGCACCTTCGATAACGTCGTTTACTACGTCGATGCGGCCGCTGTGGCGCACTTTCTGATCCATCGCCATATCGCCCAGGACCAGCCCGTTAGCGCACACGAAACGGAACTTGCCGGCCATCATCTGGTAGCTGCTGCTGCCGTCGTGGCTGTTCAGCAGAATGATTTCGTTCGCTTCCTTGCTCATGATGTTGCTGGCATGGCGCAGGCGAATCATGTGCTTGGTGTGCTCGCGTTTGTCGGTGTTACGGACGCGGGTCTGGCACGCCATGAACGGCTGAAAACCTTCGGTGCGCAGCGCATCGAGCACCTTGACGGTTGGAATGTACAGGTAACGTTCCGAACGGCTGTCGTGCGCTTCCTCGGCAAAGATCGAGGGCGCCACGCGGGCAATCTCGTCATTGGTCAGAGGGGCATCGCTGCGGATCATGCACGGGTTACGGAAGTTGCTGGAAAGACGCATTTTTGTATCTCCTTCGCAGATTCCCCGGAGCGGTTGCCGCCGCTGGTGTCCGGGGTGTCGAGGCGGTATTGCTTCGACGTGGTTAGTATCTCAAATCGTGGCGCTGTCGTCAACTGTTGGTCAAACAATCTTTGACGAATAATTGACTTGACGCGGCGCGCTTTTCGGAGCTGCTTAGATGCCGAGGTGGGAGCGGGAGGTAAACATAAAGCGCGCCCGCGAAGCGGGTGCAGCCCCGCTTTTGCCCTGGAGCGTGAACCTCCCCCGGTGGATCTGCTCGTCAGCCTTCGGTTGGTCGCGGTAAGCCCCGACTACCCGGAGCTGGGCCGCCGTCATGGGGACCGTGGAATAGCGGAGCGACCGCAGGGAGTGAGCATATGCCGCGAAAGCCCCTTGACGGCATAGGCCCAGCGGAGGGTAGGCGAATAGGGCTGATAGCGGCCAGCCGGAGGGTGATGAGCACACCCAGGACGCGCAAGGGCGGCAAGGTGGCCAGCAGGCCGCCGCGCAGGCCGGCAGGCCGGAGGGCAAGCGGAGCGCGCAGCGCCTGGCGGGCCAGGTGCGCAGGCGAGAGGGATTGAAGCCCGAAGGGGCGAGACGCGGCGCAGCTGTGGCTCGATGCGTAGCACGAAAGCCCGGGCCGAAGGCCTCGCGCTATGCCTCGAATGACGCCAGGTCGATCACTCGCCGGCACCCTGCTCCAGTTCCAGCAAGCGCGCTGTGGTGGCCTGCTCGATCAACAAATACAGGCGCTCAACCTGCTGTTGTTCCAGCGCTTTCAACAACTCCAGGGCCTCTACCATGCCCTCGACGCGGGCCTGGGCAATCAAGCAATTCGCCGCGCTGGTGGCGGTGGCCACCTCGGCCAGGCGCCTGCGCAACACGACCTGATAGCTCGGCGGCAGGATCAGGCCAGGCAGCAATTCCGGTTCGTTTCGCATGCCGGCCACCCTCAGTTCTCGCCGACGACCTGGCGCACTTCGGCCATGACCTTGTTCCACTCGTCGACCGCATCAAACATCGCGCCGACCGCTGCCAGGGCGTGCTGTTGCTTGGTGTACGTGCGGTTCATGTGCTCGGGCACGATCACCACGGTATCCGGGTTGCCGTAGTCCATGAAACCAACGGTAACGCTGCCATCCTCCATATCGAACATCCGCACAACATCGAGCAGGCGGTTATAGCCTTTCGACTCCCACACCAGCAGATAACGCACCGCGTCTTCCTTGCTCACAACCTTGAAATCGTAATCACTGGACATGTTCGGTACTCCGTTTGGTAGAAGGTTTGCGCCCATTGGTGCGCTTGTGCAGGTAACGCAGCACGCCCAGGGTCATGCGTGCATCGGCCAGGGAACGGTGGGCGCCATCCTCCAGCACGCCGCATGCACGGGCGGCCTCGATCAGCTTGATCCAGCGCCATTGCCAACACCCATAGCGGCCTTCAACCCATTCCCCATGCCATTCGGCGTACAGCAGCATGGCGCAGGACGTGGCCAGCGTTGGAGCGACAAGCCCGTGGCGCTGGTGGGTTTGCGATAGCAGGCGCACGTCAAAGGAGGCGTTGTAGGCAACAACCGTCCGCCCCGAGACGATAGAGGCGTATTGCTCTGCGATCTCCGGCCAGGCCGGCGCGGTGGCCACCATGGCATTGGTAATGCGGTGAATCCCTGTGGCCTCCGCTGGAATTGGCTGAGTCGGGCGCACCAGCGTATTGAGTAGTGGGGTGCCGCTCGCGTCGAGGATCGTGATTTCGCACACCTCGTCATCATCACCCACACCCGTTGTTTCAGTGTCCAGCAGCAGGCAATCCCCCCCGATCAGTGCTTGGGCGCGGGCGGCCACGGCTTTGCGCCGAAGCTGCGCCGCGCTTGGCTCCCACTTCCAGGGCACGCAATCGGCGGGGTCGTAGACATCGTAGGCACCTCGGCCTTGCCAGACACTGCCGGCAGGCCGGGTGCTATACCCCGGCATTAGTCGGTGGCGTGCCTTGAGATCACGGCAGCAAAGCCAGCCGTTGGCCTCCGCTTCCGCTGGGGTGAGGTGAATACGCGCCCTGGCCATGCCTGTGACCTCCTGTCAGTTGTCGCCATTGATGATTGTGTGACGGGCCTGGGACACGTCCAGCGTGCCAGCGCGGCCATCTGCAAAGCGGACAGCCAGGGTCGGTGCCGGTATGCCGGAGGCGGCATGCGCGGCGGCGCGCAAGTCTTCCTCGCTGCGATGGGCCAGCAGCTCGAAAAGCACATGGGCGTCATTGGCGGCGTCCACGCTATCCCGTGCCAAGGCTTCGTTGAGGCTCTGCTTGAGCCAGTGTGAGGTGGTGGGGTCGGCCAGCGTGGCGGCGATGCTGTCGGCAAACTGCGCGGTACCGGACGACTCGCGGTTGCTGCTCACGGCCTGGGCGGCCTCACGGTCGATAGCGCGCAACTGATCGCGGGCTGTCTGGCTAAGTCCGCTGTGGAACTCGGCAAGCTGGGCCAGGCCGGTGAGCTGCCACCATGCCGAGGTAAAACCGTCGCTACGTTCGGGGCCATGGGGCAGGGTAAGCGCACCTTTCAACTGAGTGAGGTGCAGTTGGGCGCAATCAAGGATGGCTTGTTCCAGTTCGGTCATGGCGTATCAACTCTTGGTAGTGGCGGGTTGGGTCCAGTCCTCGAGGACTAGGCCAGGCACGCGAGCAAATTCGCGGGTGTTGTTCGTGACCAGCACACACCCAGCGGCCAGGGCATGGCCGGCTATCGCTGCATCGTTGTTGCCGATGGGCGTGCCCAGGCGGGCGAGGGTGGTGCGGATCTGCGTAGTTTGATCTACGGCGGCGGCGTCCCAGGACAGGATAGCGTCCAGGCGCTCCACGAAGGCGTTGACCATCGCAGCCACCTTGGGCGATGCCTTGGGGTTGGCGGCCCCGAAGCGCATTTCGGAGTAAGTGATGGCCGAAACGACAATCCGGTGCTGATTGGTGACGGCCTGTTCCAGCTTGGCCAGTACCGCGTCGGGGCGTTCGCGCATGATGAATGAACAGATGTTCGTATCGAGCATGTACGTCTTTTTGCTCATGTGAAATCACCCAGGAAACGGCCTTCCTCGATCACATCCTGTCGCTGGGTCAGAAAGTCAGGATCTGCGGCCGCCACGTCGCGCAACGATGCCCAGGAGGGGCGCACAGGGCGCAGGATCAGCGTTTCGCCGTCGCGGATAATCTCCAGCTCGGAAACGCCCTGGTACTCCATATCCCGAGGGATGCGGATCGCCTGGTTTCGGCAGTTCATGAAAATGGAAACGGTACGCATGGGAACCTCCTACAAGTTGAAACACGTTGAGGCGGTGATGGTGCTGCCGCGCTCGATGCCCAGGTTTGCAAGCTGGCCGCGGGGCACCTCGATAATGCCGAGGGCAGGCCGCAATGATGAATGCTTGGCGGTTGTGTGTGGCTCCAGCTCCTGCACGCTCTGGATAACCCCGTCTGCTCCGATCCAAGCCGCCTCTAATGGGGCAGGGGTGTTCTTCATCCACACAAACCGCACTGCCGGCGTAGTCCAGAGAAACAGCATGCCGCGCCCTGGATCTGCTCGACCGGCGAGGCCCCGCGCCTGGGTGGCTTCGGTGGTTGCCATGGGTAGGTCAAGGATCGCGCCGTTTTGGAACGACAACCTACAGTCGGCGGCCTGAACCTGGGCGGTGAGCGTGGCCCCCAAGAGCAACGCAGGTACGCAACGGTTGAGCATCGGAGCCTCCCTCAATCTCTGAGAGAATCCTAACATATGTCGAACATATGTCAAAGGAGCAATTGAGCATGCCGGGGTGCGTCGATATACTGTTCGCATGCGCTCCTTCGCAGAGCACTAGAGGCCCGTTTGCATTGCCGTGCAGCGGGCTTCGCCATTTCTGCCCCTTGTAATACTCCTCCCCAAATATCCCCAAATCGTCGCAGAGCCTGGTGCGCGTGGCTGACTAGCGAGGCTTGCCCGAGTCTGTCCGGTGCGAGCGGCTGGCCGCTGCCGGCAGGCAAAAAAAAGCCCGCATTGCGGGCTTGGGGTAGTGCTGCCGATCAACTGGTTAAGTCGATGATGGATCGGCTCAGGTTGATGGCGAACAAGAGCAGGGTTAAAAACCAGTACAGGGCCAGGCGCTTTTCCTTGGCAGCGGTGTAACCCTCGCTGAATCGGTTCTGACGCTCCGGCGAGGCGTACGGAGCGCCCTGGAAACCTTTAGGGGCGACTACGAAAAGGGCGAACAGCAGCCAATCGAAACCCGTCTCTTGCATGGGACTGTGATAAGCCGGCCATGCGGAAAAGCCAATCCAAATTGCCCAGGCCCAGGCATACAGGGCTTTGCGTTGCGTAGTTTGCACAGTGCTATCCATGTGATTGATCTCCCTTGCGCTTGTGAGTTACTTGCCCTTCTTAGCCAGGCCAAGCTGTTTTTCCAGAGCCTCTACCTGACCTTCGGCGCGTGCTGCGCGGTCCAGGGCTTGGCGTTCGCTCTTGCGTGCCTCGATAGCTTCGGAGTCCTTTTCGTTGGCCCTGGTAACAGCCCGGTGGATCTCCTGCGCGCTGTGGTCCTTCTGGTGCTTCAACTCCAGCTCGGCACGTTCTTCCAGGGCGTGATAGTTGGCCTGTAGCTCGCGGTACAGCGCTGCGGTTTCCTCCAAGCCGGCGATCTTGGCGCGCAGGTCGTGCAGTTCTGCATCCATGCTATCAGCTAGGGCAATCGCTTCCTCGGCCTGCTCGCGGATCTGCGCGGCATTCTCTTCGATCACTCGGCGCTTTCCGTCCAGGGCCTGGTCAGCAGCAACACGGGCCAGGTTCCAGATATCGGCGCCGAAGTTCTCCAGCAACTGGGCCAGGGCAGGCGGTGGCGGGTCGATGAGTGGCTGGGCCTCTTGCTGCTTGCGGTTCTTCCACTCGCTCATGGCCTCCTGAATGGTCGTAAAGCTGCCGACGCCACCCAGGCGCTTGCGCACGTTGGCCAGGGTGGGCTTAGTGCCGTCAGCGTCCAGCTCGTCGGCGGCCTTCCAGATCATTTCCTTGGTGAGTGCCATGGGGCGTGCTCCTTTGTATGTTGTAGCGTGTAGTATCATACAACATACTACAAAATACAATACAGCCTAACGCGGCCAGTTGGCCTTGTTGGCTCCGCTCCAGCGCGGCGGACAAGCCACCGCACCAGAGCGCAGCAGCAGATGGGGAAGGGGGTCGGGCTGGCCAGGTGCGCCGGTTCGGTATGCGCCGTGCCGGCGTGGAACGCTACTCGTGAGTTATCCACAAGCCAAGCCAAAACAAGGCCGTTAAAGGTTTAAGTTAAAGGGTTAATACGCGCGCGCGTTGTTAGCGTTTCGCGAGGCCTTGATTTACCTGGGCTGCCGGGTGGTTCTGGTCCCCGAAGTGACGAAATCGGCGGTCCCTGGAGTGACGAACCGGCTAGGGCGCGAAATTGGGCGCGGTCCCTGGAGTGACGAATGCGCAGAAAAAGCCCCCGAAGGGGCTGCGGTACAGCTCAAGCACGTATGAATCAATAGAGAAAAACCCTTACACATCAGTGGATTGACCCCCGCCGGTCCCTGGAGTGACGAATTGCCATGACTCATGCAGCGGGAGCGGCCTTGGCTTTGCGTGGCTTCTTGATACCGCTCCGGGTGGCTTTGAGCAAGGCCGCTTTGCCGGCGTCGGACTTGTTGAAGAACAGCACCGCGTCTTCGTCGGGCAGGTAGGTCATGTAGTAGTCGAGCAAGCTGCCGGCCTCGGCCAGCTCCTTGACCTTGGCGCGAAACTTCTTTTCGGCCTGGGCGCTTCCGACCTTCTTTTGCAGCAGAGCCAAGCCGATCTTCCATTGGCCCTGGTCGCCGCAATGCTTTCGGCAAAGCTCATAGATGCGTTTGGCGATGGCGCTGCGCAGCCCGAAATAGTCGCCCGGAATGGTCAACACATCCATGGCTTTCGCGGCGTTAAATGTGGTGTCGGATACCTTGATCCGAATGGCGCACATGCGGTTCTTGGCGCCCCTGGTGATGATCTCCACGTCATCGAGCAGGCCCACCCAGCGCCGGCTGCCGTCACGGTCTTTCGTCGATTCAAAGGTGGCCCGCATGCGAGTACCGGTGAGCCTGTCGAACGCCTTGCTAAGCAGCTCATAGCCGCGCTCGCTGGTACTGCTGCGCGTGAAGCTCAACAGCTCATGGGCGGTTGTCTCGATAGTCGGTGATACGGCTATGCCGGCGTTGATCGCCGCCACCAGCTTCGACACGCAAAACAGCACGATATCTTTGTCATGCTGGGTCGCCCGACCGGCAACGCTGGGAATGATCTCGATCTTGTTCCCGTTGTGCTCGTAGGTGATCTGCCTGGTATCTCCGTCTTCCACGGCGTAGATAGGGTGCTCCATCGTAGGCCGCTCGTCCTTGGGGATCGCCGGCAGGCCGGTCGCGATCCAGAAATCGAGCTGCGTTTCGAGCACCACAACTTGCTTGCGTCCCGCTGAGGCCTTCACCGCTTCGCGCCCTGGTGCCGTGTCCTTCGGTTTCTTGGCCTCTTCGCGTTTCAGTCGCTCCGCCGCCTGCTGGTAGGTTTCGCCTGGTCGTGCTTCGGCCTCGATGCGCTTGCGCCACTTGTCGATGTTGATTGCGTCCTGCCCGACCAAGGGGCTTTTGGCCGCTGGGCGACGTTTCGGCAGTGGCGAGGTGGCCACGTCGGGATCGATATCAAACAACTCATTAGACGGCATGCTGGGCCTCCTTGCTCAGATACTTGTAGATGGTGGTTCTGCTGACCTTGAACCTGGCGGCCACGTCGCTGACGGTCGTCAAGGGATCGGCCAGCAGGATCTTGATATCGCGGATCTCCTTCGCCCCAAGCGTCGGTTTGCGGCCTCCTTTGCGGCCACGGGCGCGGGCGGCATCCAGGCCGGCCATGGTCCGCTCGCGGTTGAGCTCGCGTTCGTATTCCGCCAGTGTGGCGAAGACGTTCAACTGCATCCGCCCGCCTGCCGTGCTGGTGTCGATGTGTTCGGTGAGCGATTCAAAGCGAACCTGCATGGCTTCCAGTTGGGCCATGAGTTGGAGCAAGTGGGAGAGACTGCGACCGAAGCGCGAAAGCTGCCATACGACAACGGTGTCCCCTGGGCGGAGTGCTTTTAGCATCTGCTCCAGCTCGGGGCGGTTGGCCCTGGCGCCGCTGATCTGTTCCTCATAGATCCGCGTGCAACCAGCGGCGACAAGCGCGTCTCGCTGTAGGTCCAGGTTCTGATCCTGTTTGCTGGTTCGGGCGTACCCAATGCGCAGGCCGCCGCTCAGTATGTCCAGGGTCGAACTGTCTTTGCTGTTACGCATCAGCGCCTCCCAGCTCAATAGTTATTGAAAAAACGGAGGGTTGAACCTGCCACGACAAGCGCCATGGAGACAGAAAGCAGGAGGGGAGAGACGGCTGGAGATCCCAGCACAGAAGCACATGCCGCGCCGATCACGGCTGATCCCATGATGATGCCTGCTAGGCCAAAGTCGTGAGAGCTGAGGACCGACAGCAGTAAGACAACAATGCCCACGGCTAAAACGGCCAGGCTGTATTGGTCGCTTAGGCCATATTTACCAGCAAGGATTACCCCAATAACGCCGCCCCCCAGCTCCACCAGAGCTAGGCCGACTGAACGCCAAATTCGGCTGGTATCGCGTGATAGCTTTTCTGCCATATCAACTACTCCGTGTTGTTTGAGTGGGGTTCTGATTCCGAACACCTAATGTTCACATAGAAAAGTTTACGGGAAAGTTTACAGATATGCCCCAAAAAAAACGCCCTTGGGCGCTTTTTTTGAAGTGTGCAGTAAACGACCGTTTTCTGCACACTAGATGCAACCCTTTAGGACTTGTCCTTATCTGGCAGGTTGGTGTCCAAAATCGAAACGTCCTCGGCGAGCAAAAATCGGGTATCAGACGATGACTGGTCGATGACGGCCCGTGCGGAATCAACCTTGCGGGTATCAGTAGGCAGCACGTTGTTTTGCAGGGCGCGATGCTCTGCGATGACGGTGCAGTGATCCAGGGAGACAGCTCCCGAAACATCCTCCACCATGATGACCGCTTGGCAGCACATGACGAATGCTCGACCGCAGGTTTTGGTCTGGATCGTCTCGCCCGAACCAAGCAACTCTTCATAGTTCACGGTCACGCCTTCCTTGTGCTGGGCGTTCCAGTCGTAACACTGGATCTTGGCTGCGTCCTCCTGCTCGCGCAGGGTCATATTTGGGCGCATCGGTTTCGGCATAACGGCAGTCCTATGTAGGTGGGTTCTGTGTAGAGATCGCTTGGCGTAGCGCTGACTCGGCAGCGCTATCGTCCATGTCCATGTAGTAAGCATCCGCCACCAGCTCGTCGATCTCGCGGGCGCTCACATTAGCATCGAGCGCGGCGCGTAGCAGGCCGGCGTCGAGTCGGTCGTACTTGTAGGCCATGGCCAGCGCCGGGTTGTCCTGGGCGTTGTTGGCCATGAAGAAGCCGTAGGAAAACCCTTCCGGGGTTGCGCTGCGGGCGTTCTTGGTAGCGAGGCGGTTGCCGCCGAATTTGCGGTGCATCTTCGAGCCGTCCGAGGCCTCGACCGGGGCAATGGGCAGGTTTGCATTGAAGCGGCCCCAAAGCAGGGTTTTCTTCGTGTACGGGTCGCCCAGGTGGTGCGGATCGAAGGCCAGGCGCCACGGCGGAAGACCGCCCAGCTTCTCGATCCGGCCTACCGGGTTCTCGATGGCCCATACGGCAGGCCGGAAATATTCAATGGTGCGCAATGTCTGGTGAACGAGCTGCACGGCGGCAACCGTGCGCCCGTCTGCGTCTTTGGCTGCGAAGTGTCGGGCGCCACTGGTGGCGAATTCTGTGCACGGGCACGCGGCGAGAATGGCGTAGATATCCAGGCCGTCGAAGTCGCCAAACCAGTCACCGAAGAAGCCGGCGCCGAACTCGTTTACGTCGCCGGTAACGGGGTTGTCCTGTATGTGGGGTTCGGGGAGCAATGGAACAGTAAACGCACTTAAGCCCAGTACCTGCCCGCAAACCAGCGCTCTGTCTGGGGAGTACGATAAAACCACCGTTTTATGAAACCGCTTTAACGAACATCAGGAAGGACCGTAAACATCCGAAAAGCGGTTCGATAAACTCGTTTCGACAATCAGAGTTCTCCAATCAACAGTCACATACGAGTAAAGCGAACTCTAATTCGTGCTTACGTTGGTTTTCGGTTCCATTGCTCCCCAAACCCCACTTTGCGGATGTGTTTGATGACCCGGATCTGCATCGGCACGATATCCAGCTGCTCGCTGGTTTCTTCGCCGATAGCATGTTTGCGGCAACCACAGGCACAGGTCAGTTCATGTTCGGGCAGTTCGTGGATGACTTCGATGCGCGGCAGATCAGCTGACAATGGCTTGCGTTTGTCACAACGTGGGGTCGGAGCAACCACTTCTTCGTCAGCGTCGCCGATTGAAGGCATCGGCTCGCTTTCGGGCTCGTTGAATAACGCGAGTTGTGGGGTGTTGGGTTCAACGGTCTGCTCGGATTTACGCCCGAATAAACGGTCGCGCAGCAACTTGATCTGCTCTTTTAGATCGACGATATGAGTCTGGTAAGCCTCAGCCGTTACCTGCTGACGGCTGAGTGCCTCAAGCAACATTTGCTTGAGCAGAATAGGGTCATCAGGGAGGTCTTCGGGCATCAAATTCATGCCAGGATTATACCTCCTGAATTCATAGAATAAGCGCAACGCTTGAAACGAGAGGCAGAGAGCCAGCCACCGGTAGAATCCAGGCTCTCACACCGAAGGATTCAAGCGCAGATGACTACGCATTACCGGCAGCTGACTCAGGGACAACGTTACCAGATTGAGGCTGGCTTGAGCGCCGCAGAGAGCCAGGCGAGCATTGCAAAGCGGGTCGGCGTGCATCCCTCGACGATCAGTCGCGAGGTTCGCCGCAACAGCACCCAGAATATCTACAAGGCTGTTTCTGCGGCCCATGAAAGTGATGCTCGTCGAGCGGGTGCGCGCAAGTTTTGCAAGCCGGCGACATGGCTCAGCCATCATCTCCCGGTGTGGCTCAAGCATGGCATGAGTCCGGAGCAGATCGCCCAGCGGTTGAAGCAGGAGCAGCCAAGCCGGGCGGTCAGCCATGAGTGGATTTATCGGTTCATTGCCGCCGAACAGCGCGCCGGTGGTGAGCTTTATACCTATCTGCGACATCGCCGAAAGCGCTACCGGAAACGCTATGGAAGCCACGATCGGCGCGGGCAGCTGCGTAATCGCGTGTCAATCAGTGAACGCCCAGCCGAGGTCGAAAGCCGCGAGCGCCTGGGGGACTGGGAGGGCGATACGGTACATGGACTGGGCGGTAACCTGGTGACCCTGGTTGATCGCAAAAGCGGCTATCTGAGCGCCTATCCGGTCAAGCGCAGAACGCGCCGGCAGGTAACGCGGGCGATCAATCTGATGCTTCAGGGCCATGCCGCTCACACGCTGACGCTGGATAACGGAAGGGAGTTTGCCGGGCATGAACGCATCGCGCTACGGAGCCAGTGCCAGGTCTTTTTTGCAGACCCCTATTCATCCTGGCAACGTGGCACCAATGAAAACACCAACGGTCTGCTCCGCCAGTATTTCCCCAAGGGCAGCGACTTCAGCAAGCTGACCGTCGAAGCCGTCAATCGGACAGTAGCGAGGATCAATCTACGCCCGCGCAAGCGCTTGGGCTGGAAGACGCCGTACGAAGTGCATACAGGGGTGAGCGTTGCACTTATGTGTTGAATTCAGGCAGGCTATGGCGTTGCGAGCATTTTATTGGTAATTTCGTCGGCGCTGACCACCAAGGATTAATAATAATGAAAAAAGTGCTTCTCAAGAACACCATCGGTTTCGCTGTGGCCGTGGCATCCACTCAACTCTTCGCCGCTGGATTCGCTCTTAACGAACAAAGCATCAGCGTGATGGGCACTGGTTTTGCCGGCCGCTCTTCTTCTGCCGATGACGCCAGCACTGTATTTGGTAACCCAGCCGGTATGGCACGCCTTAAGCGGGAACAAGTGACCGTAGGCGCGGCTGCCATTCTCGCCAAGTCAGATATCAGCAGAGACGGCAGCAATTCCCCAGGCGGCAGCTTCGATGGCGACATGGTTCCCACCGTTGGCGTACCGATGGGCTATTACGTCAAGCCAATTGATGATCAATGGGCGGTCGGATTTGGTATTTACGCACCGTTCGGCCTGGCCACCGATTATGAAAACGGATTTGCCGGCCGTTACTTCGGTAGCTACAGCAAAGTTTCGGTTGTGACTCTGCAGCCGACCGTCAGCTACGCCTTCAATGACAAGATTTCGATCGGTTTCGGTCCGACCATCAACCGTATTGACGGCACATTGAAGTCTGATGTCCGCAGCAACTTTGCTGGTACGAACGACGGCGAAGTGAAAATCAGCGGGGACGACACTGCCGTTGGCTACAACATCGGCGTCATGATCCAGGCCACTGACAGCACGCGTCTAGGTCTAACCTACCACTCGATGGTTGATTACAAGCTCGACGGCAAAACAAGGATCACTGGTGCTCCGTTCAGCGTTTTCAGTGGCACCAAGTTTGATGCCTCACTGAAAATCAAGACCCCTGAGTCCGTGGATTTCTCGGTTACCCACGAGCTGACCGACGACGTGACCCTTTACGTCGGCAGCACCTGGACCCGCTGGAGCCGCCTGGAGGACATCACAGTCAACAATAGTGGCGTACCTGCGCAGTTGGGCGGCAGCTCTGGCGCAATTGGCACTATCAGTGAGCCACAGAACTGGCACGACACTTGGGCCCACGCCATCGGTGCTAGCTACAAGGTCAACAAAGAATGGACTCTGCGTACCGGCCTCTCGGTCGACCAGTCGCCTACCAACAACGAAGATCGTTCGCCACGGATCCCGACCGGCGACCGCACCGTGTTCAGCCTTGGTGCTGGCTGGAGCCCAACCGAAGACATCACTGTCGACATGGCATACTCCTACCTGATGGAGGAAGACGTTAAAGTCAGCAGCTCGAAGCCTCTTGCCCCAGGTGTAAACACCACCTACAACGCCAAGTATGAAAACAGCGCACACGGCCTCGGCCTCGGCCTGACCTATCGCTTCTAAGCGTTAGTTGGTCTAACAAAAGCCCCAGCCATGTGCTGGGGCTTTTTTTAATCCTTTGGCTTAGGCTTGAAACGAATTGGCTTCTGAACCAGGGACTAGCGGAAATTGAGTCAATTGTCCGGTCTCACCTGGTTGTGCGCTTGGCAATGCTTCCATCTTCCCGCTGGTTAAGCCCCGACTGAGCGAGAGGAAAAGGGCAGTTGGGGCGCCATTTCTTGGTCCTCGGCAAATAGGTATTCCCAGGGAGCGACGACATTGACCGACCGATCCTTTTGTAAATGCGCCGCCGAGCAAGGCCGCGACCTCTGAGTCTTTAATTTTGCCCAGTAACGCAATGCGTTCGGCCGTCCAGACCTTATGGTGCCGCTTGATCCCCAACTTCTTTCGAAGTATTGAAAGTGTGGTTGATGAGTAGCCAAACCTGGCCACCAAATCACGATCGGCTACCTTCCCAAGCAAGGACAACATTTCTTCGGGGTACTTAGGCACATTTACACTCGAAATGCCCCGGGCTTTGCGCTCTTTCTTCAGGTAGTGCAGGGTGAAACCGAACTCAGTGGATAGGTCCTGATCAGATCGCACCCCCAGCTGACTGACCAGCTCCTGCGGCAATTTTACTATCTCGCGTTTTTTTGCGTTGGGCGTTTGAGTTGGTGTGGTTGCAGGCTTAACCGTGGAGGCTATGCCCATTTTTTTTCGAAGTGCACAGACGGTTGCGATATGGTACCCAAACTGCTCACCGACCTCCCGGTCAGTAACCTTCCCCAGCAGCTGAACCATTTCTTCCGGGTATACACCACGTTTGAACTGGTCGATACCCAAGGCAAGCCGCTTCTGCTTCAAGAAGTAAGCCGAAATACCACATTCAACCGAAAGATCGCGATCCGAGCGCTTGCCGAGTTGCAGGATCACAGCTTCGGGGATCTCATTCAGTTTGTGGCTATTTGACTTGCGTTGGGCTCGTTCGCTCATAAATCGTTTCTTATTAGTCAATTCTTTCGGAAAAGCGTCGCGATTCAACACTCGTTTCAGACGGTGGTTCTTCTTGCCGGTGGCATCGACTAGGAACAGCAACTGCATGCCCCGTTCGGCCATGGCGCGAAACTGTTCTGGGGGCACCTGGTCGAGGTTGGTCGAAGAAATCATGCCGCTGATTGTGCCAGAGCAGACTCTCAGCGGCGACTAACAGATTGGCCCCAAGGCCATGGCCTAAAACATCGTGATTGAGCTACCAGCACCGATTCTTTTCCAAGGCTACCCACCCCAGCACGAGAGCTTGAAGTTGCTCGGCATCCAATCGGCTTCAGAGCCGTGTCGTGCGGGAATTGGCAAACAGATGAGCACAGTACCTACTCGCCGCACCTAACATTACAACAGCCCGCGCCATTACGGTTTCAGTGCCAATGCGCATGCCCACCTAGAATGGCTGAAAATGGTGCCCACCTATACGGCGCCGAACCCGACGCGGCGCGCAATCTTCGAGTTCGACAAGCTCATCCGCAGTATCTACACACTGCGCTACCTGCGCGACCCGCAACTGGAGCGT
Source organism: Pseudomonas sp. NBRC 111131 (assembly GCF_001320525.1). Taxonomy (NCBI): domain Bacteria; kingdom Pseudomonadati; phylum Pseudomonadota; class Gammaproteobacteria; order Pseudomonadales; family Pseudomonadaceae; genus Pseudomonas; species Pseudomonas sp. NBRC 111131. Next base: position 41,022 of record NZ_BCBH01000019.1, read on the forward strand.
AATGTTCACCGCTCGCAGAACCGCATTGAGTCCTATCACCAGCTACGCTCGACCATCGCCCAAGTCGGTGGGAAGAAGGAATTGACCGGCCGCACCGACATCGAAATCGAGATCAGCAACCAGTGCGCCAGGCTGATCGGCAACGCGATCATCTTCTACAACTCGGCGATCCTGTCCCTGCTGCTGACGAAGTACGAGGCAGCTGGCAATGCCAAGGCGCTGGCGTTGATCACGCAGATGTCGCCAGCGGCCTGGCGGCACATCCTGCTGAACGGGCATTACACCTTCCAGACTGACGGCAAGTTCATCGACCTGGATGCGCTCGTGGCGGGACTGGAGCTGGGCTGACGGAAATTTCTGGGATTCCGGCGTACAACCCCAACTTAGAATCCATTGCGTGAGCCTCCCCACTGATCGTTTGCTTTTTTGGCCCCAGCCTGATCACCAACGCATTGCGCCACGAAATTCCCTCGAGCAGCGGCAGTGCGTGAAGGGCTGAAGTGCCCGTGCTTGAATCTCACGATGCTGAAATAGCGCTTGAGATATTTGTTGCAATCACCATCGCGGGACATGCCAAGCAGACAAAGGGTTGCGCCACATGCGTCCTCATTACTGTTGTCCCCATCCGAGAAGTCTGTAGGGGGCTGCGCGCCTGCTTGGGCAGCACCTGCGAATGCCAAGGTCGCCATAAAAGCTAAAAAGTGTTTGCGCATTGGGATCTCCTTTTCTCGCATGCGAGAAATCAGTTGATTATCTGTACGAATGAAGGGGCAGATTGTTGTTGCTGTACGGGCATTGCCGCTGGCTCTGCATTGGCAGTCCGCGCGTCGAAGGCTGTGAACTGCCGTTTTTCCTCGGGCGCATCGCCGGTATCCAACTGGACCTGAATCTGCGGCTTTTGCTGTGCTTGAGGCTGGGCCTGTGCTACCGCCTGACCATTTGCATCCGTGAAGGTCAACCACGGGCCTGCAGGTTGCTCAGCGGCTCCCTGAGCGCGCTTACGAGCTTTCGATGGGGATTTGGTGCTAGCGACTACAGGAATGGCTTGCGCGGCTTCCTGAATGTCGAACGCGGGCACAATCGGATCTTCTGCCGTTGGATTACTTGCACGGTCGACAACCTTTTCGACGTAGGACATTTCCCCAGGATGGTCTGGTTTGAAACCGCGCAGTTCGTTGCCGCTGTAATACATCGACGTTGCTTTCAACAACGCTTCTTGCTTCGTGCTGCTGGTCTTGAGGGCCTGACTGTAATACTCGATCAGCAAATTGCTGATCGCCTGCAGGTTGCGGCATGGCTCGAAAACATCTTGATAGCTCAGGCCCCGGGCTCGCATGTTCGTAACCAACAATTGCCCCAAGCCCATCGCGTAACGATGACCATCCCGCTCCAGTTGCTCAGCCGTCGCAACGGCTTCGCTCAGGGACTGGGGTTGACGCTCTAGACGAGTACCAACTACGCCAATGGCATAGGGGTTGAACGAAGATTCATTGCCTATCAGCGCTTTGAGAGTTGACGCATGAACGTTCGGCGCGCACTTAGCTGCCAGTTCGGAAAAGCGCTTGGGCTGTGATTCTTCGGCGGCAACGTGGCCGACAAGGCAGGCCGATGCGAGGATGGCCAGCGCGAATTTAGGCAGCTTTTGCATATTGCACCTCCGTGATGTAACGACGGCCATCAAAGCCATATTCCCACTGGATCATTACGTCGATCAGCTGACGGGCGAATTCCACAAGTTGGTTTTTGCTCATGTCGGAACCGCCACGCGATGCCATCGACGCAAGCCGGTCAAACATCAGGTCGGGGCTATCCGCGTGGATAGTGCTGAATGAACCGCTATGACCGGTGTTCAGCAATTCAAGATAGGGGTAAGCCTCAGCACCGCGAAGCTCGCCCATGATTGCGCGGTCAGGCGTAAGACGGAGAATCGATTCAAGGTGATCAAACGGCGTGACTCGCGCTTTGCCTTGGCCACCTCGGGAATAGATCAAATGAACCACGTTCTCGCTTTTGAGACGGATCTCGCGGGTATCTTCGATTGTGACGATCCGCTCATTAGGGTCTACATGCTGCAACAGCATGTTGAGGAAGGTGCTTTTGCCCGCGTTTGTCCCTGCCGAAATCATGATGTTTTTGTGGGCCTTGACGCACCCAATGAAAAATTCCGACCAGCGCTTGGCGCGGTACAACTCGACCAGGTGATCATCGCTGTACTGATCTGGCGTGCGTGCCTCGTTGATCTGGTCGGGGAGCCCGCAGAATACGGAGTTTTTTGTACGCTAAGCCCCGCGTGATGGCTGTAAGCCGCAACGGGCATGGACTGCGTCCAGTTGAAGTACACCCCAACCGGGCGTAAGGCCGACCATTCAGGCCGCGTCAGAGTAGGATGGCTTTCTGAATTTCCTGACGTTCCAGCGTCCACCTCTACGACCTCAACCTGACAGACAGAGCGCTTAGCGTACGAAAATTTCCGTTTTCTCTATTCGCCCCAAGATGAGCGAGCCGCCCTGATTCCAATCGGTGGACGGCGTGTAACCCCCTGGAACACGGATAGGATTCAGGCGGAAACCGGTGATTACGGAGTGCTTGCCTTCAACCTCAACCAGTTTCTCACCATTGGCCTTAGCCACAGCCCAATCCAAGGCTGCCCCAGCCAATTCGGCAGCTTTTGCTTCCACAGTAGTGGTCATGGCCTCGTTTTCCTAGACGTTCAGTGCTTGGATCAAACCCAACTCATTGAGCGCTTCATGCTTGCAAGAATTGGTTCAAGAGCTATGCAATCCTGTTTATTTGAGGCTGAAACAACCAAATGCCGAGCATTACAATGCTGGCACTCACCGAACTGGACGCCATGACGCACAGGAACAACAAGCTCTTCATTTTTCGAGGGGTCTGGCGTAATCCAGGTACCACATTCTGCGCAGGGAAATTTAGGCAAAATCACGCTTTCCATGCGCGTTTCATTGATGATCGCATGCAGTCTGCTAGTCATCTTTCGACTGTCTTGAGCCTCTGCTATTCGTTGCTCCCGAGAACCACGGTTTTTTGCCTGTCCCATAAACAATGCTTCCTCATGCTCTATGGACGCGCCAAAAGCGCGCCTCTGTTACGGTATCAGTCCAACGCATGTCTGGATTTTCTGCGCTGGCCGATCTGGCGCTTCTACTAACCGAGCCCCGCCACTGGCCGAGGCGTTGGTTGTACTCGATATTTCCTATTCGTCTCGTTCTCGGGTTTCGTTGTAGTGCGTCCGCTCAGTGCGAGGGTCTTTGGCGTACAACCAGAAAAACATCACCCAGGTCAGGCTCGAAACAACAATCGCGCTCCAGCCGTTTCCGACCCCGAACAGCAGCCAGCCGACCAGGCAGGCAATGACGTACAGCAAAGTCACTACCAGAGAACGTCTGAACACCCAAGCGAAGTAGTCAACGTTCATCGCAGCCTCCGCCAGCGTTATCGTTAATGGCCATCCTGAATTCCTAGATTACTGTGATCAGTTCGCAGGGCGCCGTTGTCTTGCGATAACGGACACAATCAAAACACACACTGCCACCCCGAGAATGCCAAACGGTGTTGGTACGCCCAACACATGGCTTTGTGCGATGGAATCAACCAGCGACAGCCAAGGCCGGTCGTTTGGCATCATGCTCGGAACGAGAAAGACACCGAGCGAAGCAATCCACACCGCAAGTAGCAGAAGCACAGGCTGGAAGACCGTGCAGACCGCTTCCGCTATCTTGGCGAGCACTACGCCAAATAGGATGTACGGGAGCAGGAGCAAAAAAATCAACAACTGAAGAATCGCTATCATCGGTACTACCTCATGTGGTGGTGGATGCCAAAGCTTCGGCACCCTTTCACTGGCTTAGCCCCGACTGGCGGGGCTGGGGGTGTCGCGGCGATTTCCTCGAACAGTTACTGTTGATCAGCCATGACAGAGCAAAAGTAGATGAACCACGTCAGCCCAACAGTCACCACAAAGAACAACAGCCATAATTTCCAGGCCCCCTCAGTTTCCCGACATGCAGAAGCACACCATCCGAGTAATACCGCGAGAACTGCCGTAAAAAATATTGCCCCGCCTAGACTCATTTCATTCCCTGCTCGATCCTGGGCACGCTTGCCGTGCCCCTCTACTGCCGCTGCCCAGCAGGGGCTGGGCTTGGGCGGTACCGTGATTTCCTACAAGAAAACGGTGTCAGTGACGGTCTTGCCGCCATCGGCGCCGATGGTGGTCATGCGCATACGTGCCCCCTCGCCGCCGCGCAGCTCGAAGCCCTCGGGTGGCTCGATCAGGAACCCGGCTGTGCGTGTGGTTGGGTCGCCAATGCCGTAGACCGGGTTTTCGCCTTCAGCGCTCGGTTTCACACTGCCAAAGCAAGGCAGCACTGCTTCAATTTCTTCCGGGGTCAGTGGCAGGTACATGTTGTTGGAATGCTGGACCAGCTCGCCGTTGCAGTGACGCAGCAGGTAGATATCGGACCCGAAAATGCCCTGACGACGGCGGATCTGGACCACGTAGCCGATCTGGTTCACCAGCGGCACCGGGCCTGGCCCAGTCCGCACATACTGACCGAACACCGGCAGTTGATCCTGGGCACCGGCAAACATGGTCGTGGCACGCTTCTCCCACGATGCGGATTGCAGCACCTGGGGGAAGACTTCTTGATAGTCTGGTTTTTCGCGGTCCATCGGCATTCCTTGATTTCGCGGGCGCGAAACTCGCACCCTGGTACTGCAAAAGGCCCAATCAAGGGCCGTGCTGTGCAGCGGGATTTTCCTTGGTCAGATTTCGGTGCTACCAACCCAGTGGGCGCCAAGGTAGCCATCGGCGCCGTCACGGGTAATCGCTTCATGCTGCGTGGCAACTTCCAGCAGCTGCTCATGCGTCCAACCGGATACCGGCGCTGTCACCGTTGCCAGCACGTTGCCGGCGAGCGAGCGGATTTCGAAAGCCTGGTGCTTCACCGTGGCAAGCAATTCCGGCTCTCCTGGGCGCTGATCTGTAACGAGACTCAACATGGCGTTTTCCCTGCTACTTCGAATGGTTGAGCTTCATGGCCATAGCATCGGTTAGAGCCTGAAGCCTCTCAAACCCGCAAGAGTCACCCTTCGGATCGAAAAAGCTTACTGGTTCACCCTCGGGGCGCTCTTTGAGGTCATCCGAAGCGGGGTTCCTGGGCAAGTAGTTGGCACCGAGAACTGGGACTTTCTGTGCTGGGCTGGTCATTTATCTTCTCCTACTCGATCCTTGGCACGCTTACCGTGCCCCTCTACTGCCGCTGCCCAGATCGATGGCTGGGCTTGGGCGTACCTGGGCGACGTTTTCCCTTAACTGGCGGCCTGCGTATCGTCGGCCAACTCAATGTCAAAAATTGCCTTGGCTGGTTTATCCCAAGCCAGCGAGAAGGCTTCGATGATCTTCTGCCGGAACGCCTCAAGTGTTGCTTGGCGATCCTCAGGAGCCAGGGCATCGAGGTCGATCAAGAAATCACCCGCCGCATGGATTTCTGCGCCCTCGCCATCGAGGCCGACTGAACGGTCCCCTTCAGTCCAAACGTGTACGGACGCTACCTTGCCACCCAAAATACCCATTCCCTATCTCCATGAATTGAGCCGCAAAACGCGCCTCCTGGTACTGCATTTATGCCGACCAAATTATGTAAACAAATCTTGTTAGACCGCGAAAATAAGGCCCTTGGAGAGTCAAGGTTTCTAAAAAGTGGAAATTAATACCCGAGATTCGACGAGGTGTTTACAAAACTCAGAAATCGCCCCAGCCCCCTCATATGCCATCGGGTGAATCGTGGCGGGAATCCGGGGTGAATCAGTGAACAGCATTACACCAAGAACGGGATTTTTATGAGGACCATCACGAATATCACGAATCGGCGACTAAAAATGTTTACTTATGATTGTGAATGATTATTATTAGCGCGCATCCACCCTGAAGGATATGCGTCAGTGATACGAACCTCTCCGGTGTTTTCCCGGTTACAAGCAGGGAACAACGTCTACGGCTTGCTCAATTCTCTACCTTCACCGATGCTCTGCGAAATGCTCGCGTTTGCGGGCTACGACTTCGTGATTCTCGATCTTGAGCACTTACTGCGCTCCGAAGAAGACATCATGCATTGTGTCCGCGCGTGTGAGGCCGCTGGCATTTCGCCTTGGCTGCGCATACCTCAAGTGGACGAAAAACTGATCGGTCGGGCACTGGATGCCGGCATCGAAGCCATTGTCCTTTCACGCACCGAAAGTGCTGCGCAAGTTCAGCGCGCCATCGAAGCGGCGTTCTTTCCCCCCTTGGGGAAACGCGGAATAACCGGCGGACGCATTACCGGTTTCGGTCGCCTGCCATTACCCGAATACATCGATCTGGCCAATCGTCAGACCCCTATTATTCCCATGATCGAAAGCCGCGCCGGGGTCGACGCTCTCGGCGAGATTCTGCAACTGCCGGGGGTCGGCATGATCATGGAAGGCGCTCTGGATCTGTCGCTCGATCTCGATCTGGGCCCCGACCCGCTCAATCCTCAAGTCTGGCAAACGCTGCAAAACATGGCCGATGCCTGCCTCAGCGCCGCAATACCTTTCTGCGCAAATCCCCGCACGGCCGAACAGAACACGCTGTGGCGCGCTCGCGGGATCCGAAGTTTTCTGGCCGGTGAAGACCGAGGCTTGCTGCATAACGCATTGAAAGCCCGCCTGCATTCTCTCCAACAGTAAAAATAAGCCAACGTAGTCCACATGAAAACAACAACAAACTCCCTACATTTTTCACTCAGTCTTATCACTTTGGGCATCTGTCACGGTGCCGTGGCCGCCGATCAACCCGTCGATTTGTCCACCAGACCTGCCAGTAACATGGAACTGGCACCCATGATGATTCAGGGTGACGTTCTCGGGACGGCCAGCGATCAGGAGGTGCGTACCTATGCCGGCAGTCGCAGCGTTGTCGACTCCAGCGAACTGAAAAAAGCCAGCGTCCGCGGTGTGGACGACGCGCTGCAACGGGTACCGGGCATCAAGATCTTTGACGAAACCGGCACCGGCGCCTTGCCACAGATATCGGTACGCGGGCTGTACGAGAGTCGTAGCGGCCGGATTCAAGCGTTGTCGGATGGCATTCCACTAGCACTGGCGCCGTACGGCCAGACGGGTCTGTCGCTGTTTCCAGTGACCATGGCCACTGTAGACCGTATTGATGTCGTGCGTGGGGGCGCAGCGGTGCAATACGGTCCGAACAACGTTGGCGGGGTGATCAACTTCATCAGCAAGCCGATTCCGCGCGAGTGGGAAACCACTCTGCAGGAGAAGTTGACGTTCAATGCTGGCGGGCGCCAGTTGTGGGACAACTATGTGGGCACCGGCGGCTACCTGACCGACAACTTCGGCCTGCAACTGGACCTCAATACCCTGGGTGGCGAATACGGGCGCGAGCACTCCGAGACCGATGTGCAGAACTACCGTCTGCGCGGCCAGTGGAACATCGACGACGATCGCGATCTGAGCTTCGGTATCCAGCACTACAAGGCCGATATGGACCTGGCCGGAGCACTCAGCGTGCAGGATTACAAGGATGATCCACGGCAATCGACGCGTCCGCTGGACCGCTTCGAGGGCGACACCAATCGCGTGTGGGGCACCTACACCCAGCGCCTGGGCGCCATGGGGCCGTTCGACTCAGTAGAATACAGCTGGACCAACTTCGCCCACGACAGCTACCGCAACTTCGTAGTCGGCCTGCCGTTCACTCCGGACGGTACGGCGGTGACCAAACAGGACGGCCCACGCGACTTTAAAGTCTGGGGCACGGAGCCGCGCATCAGTGCCACCATCGATGGCGACACGGTTGGCCAGACCTGGTTGCTGGGCGCCCGTTATGTCAGCGAAGACATCGACTACAAGGTCAACCGCCAGCGCGTCGCTACCGGCGTGACGACGCCGTTCCGGGACTGGAAGTTCGATGACGACGCCCGCGCGTTCTACCTCAGCAACGCCATCAGTCTGCTCGATCATCGCCTGACCATCACCCCCGGCGTGCGCTACGAAAACGCCCGCATGGATTACGCAGACGGCATCACCGGGTTCTCGCGCGAGAACAAATCCGAAGAATGGCTGCCGGGCCTGACGGTGGGTTACCAGGCGACCGACGCCTGGTTTGTCTACGCCAACGCCCAGAAGTCCCTGCGTCCACCGCAAGTCACGCAGATCGTCAAGGAAGGCGATGTCGGCGCCGAACTGGCGTGGAACTACGACACCGGCGTGCGCTATACGCCATGGGACGGCATGCGCGTCGACTTCAACTTGTACCGCATCGATTTCGACGACCAAATCAGCTACAACGCCACGACTGACCGCTTCAATAACCTTGGCAGCACACGTCACCAAGGTTTCGAGAGCGAGATTTTCTGGACGCCGCAAGCTCTACCTGATCTGGACCTGCACGCCAGCTATGCGTACCTCGATGCCAAGCAACGCAACGGCACATTCAAGGGCAACGAAGTGCCGTACTCCTCGCGCAATCAGTTCACGGTTGACGGTCGTTACCGTTTTGCCGAGCACTGGACCTACAACCTTGACGGCCTGTATGTCAGCAGCGCTTACACCGATGCCGCCAACTCCAGCGATGAAGATGCCACAGCCAGTGTGGGCAAACTGCCAGCTTACTGGGTCTGGAACACCGCCATTGAGCGTGAGTTCGAGCTGGCAGACAAAAGCGTCCTGACCGCGTCCGCGGGCATCAGCAACCTGTTCAACCGCGAATACTACTTCCGCGGTATCGACACCAGCCCGTGGGGTCGTCAACCCGCGCCAGAGCGCTCGCTCACCCTAGGCGTCAACTACCGCTTCTAAACCGCGCACTTGCGCACTTGTAAACCAGTGCCCGATCCTCCGGGACGGGCAACTGCTGCCCCCAGGAAACTGCCATGCAACGCCCATTCGTCATTCTTGCCCACGTCGCCCACCCTGCCATTCTTGAGGGTTTCCTGCCTGCCGCGCACAAACGCGGGTTGCCGATCGTGGTGATCACCGACCACGCTCAGGAACACCGGCGCCTGCTCGCCACCTCGCACATTTCGCCGGATGAGCTGCACGTTATCGAATGTGATGTGTTCAATCCGCTAGCGGTCGTCGAGACACTCAACAGCCAGGGTTTGCGCCCCGCCGCAGTGTTCTCCAACAGCGATCACCTGCAGACCGCGACAGCAATGGTGGCCGAGATATTCGAATGCCCCGGCAAGGACTGGCGACTGTGCTATGCGGCAAAGAACAAGGCGGCCATGCGCGAGCGCATGCAACGTCTCGGCTTGCCCGGCCCATGGTTCCAGGTGATTACATCGAATTCCAAACTGCCGACCGATGCGCCATGGCCGGTGGTCGCCAAGCCTCGTGAAGGCGTCGCCAGCCTGGACGTCAGACTGTGTCACAACGCCGCCGATCTGGCCGTTTACTGCAAACAGTTCTGGCAGCAGCAACCGGACCGGGCGTTGTTGCTGGAGGCGTACATGGAAGGTCCTTTATTCACCCTCGAGACACTGGGCGACGGGCGCAACCTGCAAGCCATCGGTGGCTTCGACGTCACCCTTTCAGCACCGCCGCATTTCGTAGAACTCGCCGCACGCTGGAATGGACAACTCAGCCGCGCGCAGCGCGCCGGCGCGCTGGCTCAAGTGGCCGCGTTCGGGGTCAATTTCGGGGTTTGCCACAGCGAGTTCATTCTGACCGCCCAAGGCCCGGTACTGGTTGAGATCAACTATCGCAGCATCGGCGATGGTCGCGAGTTCCTGCTTGATCGGCTGCTGCCACAGGGTTGGTTCGACCGCATCGTCGCTTTGTATTTGGGAGACAGCCTGATCGACGCGCAACCGGCGCAAGCCGAAGCAACCGTTCATTACCTTGTGGTCGACCGCTCGGGGCGTCTGGATCAGGCCAGCGCCAGCTTCAACGTCGAACGTGAGGGCCATTGGTGCGATTACCGCGCACTTCACAACACCGGCGACACCGTGACCATCAGCCATTCCAACAAGGACTACGTCGGCGTACTGAGACTGATCGCGCCGGATGAGGTGAGCCTCGAAGCGCAACTGAATTCGACTCTGAACGACCTGAAATGGGTGATGGCATGAGCCTGTATCCGGACGCCGCGGATCAGGCGTTCATTACTCGACGCATCATCGATTGCTGCCTGCGCGAGGACATCCGAGGGATCGTCAGCACAGGACAGATTTGTCGGCTGCCGGAAGAACTGAGTCAACACTTGCAGCATCAGCCCGACGCAAGCTGGCTGCGAATCGCCCATCTGGGCGCCGACGAACTATGGCTGCCGGTGGTCAAGGCGTATCCGTTGCAGGACTGGATCGGTACAGGCGACGCCTGGATCAAAGTGTCGCCGCAAAGCCACGGCGAGGTTCAACACGGCTACGGGCTCTGGCTGGGCCACCTGAGCCACGGTCTGGACGAAGAAAGTCTGACGCTGTTCGCGGCGTACCTGAAAGAAGCGGATTGCGCGACCGAACACCGGACCCTGTGCAATCAGGCGTATCGCCAGCATGGCCCTGCGCTGAGCGACGTGACTGCCCTGAAAGACTGGTCGCAGAGGCTGCTGAAGATCGATCAACTGGCGAGCTACCTGGATCACCCGTTTTATCCAACGGCGCGGGCCAAAAGCGGCTTCGATGCCGCCGCGCTCAAAGGCTACGCGCCGGAGTTTGCGCCGCGCTTCGAACTCAACTGGCTGGCGATTCCCAACAACGCCCTGACCCTGACCAGCCCACAGCCGCTGCACTGGCCGGACTTCGAGGACGTCGGCTTGTCACCGACCTTGCAAAACAGCCATTCATTACTGCCAGTACACCCGCTGACATGGGGCGAACTGGAGCAATACGGCCTGCCTGAAGGAACGCTCAAGGCTCCACGTTCGGCCATGCAGGTCGAACCTACGCTGTCCGTGCGCACGGTGGTCTGCATCAATCAACCTCAGTGGCACATCAAACTACCGTTGTTAGTCAGCACGCTCGGTGCGCGCAATTTGCGCCTGATCAAGCCCAGCACCCTATACGACGGTCACTGGTTCCAGACCACCCTGCAGGCCTTGACCGAGCGCGATCCGGCACTGGCGTCACGTTATCTGCACGTTGACGAAAAACACGGTGGTCATGCCGACGAAAGTCGTCACCTAGCCTATATCGTGCGCCGTTACCCGACGGGTCTTGAGAACACCACACTCGTACCTGTCGCCGCGTTGGCCAGTCCGCTTGCCGATGGACGCCTTTTCCTCGAACAGTTGGCCGAGCGCTTCTACGCAGGTTCGTTGCAACACTGGCTGGACGATTATCTCGATCTGCTGCTGCAGGTCCATCTGCGGTTGTGGCTGCATTACGGCATCGCGCTGGAGGCCAACCAGCAGAACGCCGTCTTGATGTTCGAACAAGGTCAGCCATTGCGCCTGCTGATGAAGGACAACGACGCCGCTCGCCTGTGGCCTCAGCGCTTCACCCATGCGTGCCCGGATCTCGCTGATCTGCCGGCAGTCTTGCAGGACGAGCGCATTCGCGTCGACAGCAGCCAACCGTTGGCCGAGATGTTCTGCACCATCACCTTGCAGCTGAATATTGTTGCGATCCTGGAAGCGATAGCGACCGCAGGCCTGGCCTCTCGATCCGGTCTGTACGGCACGCTGCGTCAGCGTCTCATGACCTGTCTGCAACATCTCGAAGCAGAAGGCATCGACTGTGACGACGCGCGTCAATGGCTGCTCGACAGCCCGAAACTGCCGGTGAAATACCTGCTCAGCGCCGGCAGCCTGTTCAGCAAGGCGCATTCCGGTGCCAGCGACATCAACAAGTTCTATGGCTACAGCGCGGCGAACTTCCTGCTGGAGGATGCTCCATGCAACGGAGTCTGATCACCAGCGTTCTGCTGGGGCATTACCTGTCGGCTTTCACGGCGCTGGGTATTCCGTTGTACTTGCCGCGCATCCTCGCCGACCTCGCACCTGACACACCAGGCTGGGCCATCGGGGTGCTGTTCGTACTGCCGACACTCTGCACCGCACTGGCGGCGCCGATCTGGGGACGCTGGGCCGATCGCAACGGTTGTCGCTTGTCGTTGCTGCGTGCGCATGCCGGACTGTTCGCGGGCTTCCTGCTGGCAGGCTTCAGCCCCAATCTGCCGGTGTTCGTCCTGGCATTGATCATCCAGGGCACCTTCGGCGGCGCGATGGCGGCGTCCAACGCCTACCTGTCGACTCAGTTCAAGGAAGGCGATCTGTCCCGCGCCCTGAACTGGACGCAGTATTCAGCACGTCTGGCGATGATCAGTGGCCCAATCCTGTTGGGGCTGCTGACCTCACAGGGTTTGGGATTAAGCCTGTATCGCTATCTGGCCTGGTTACCGCTGCTGGCGTTTGTGCTCGTCCTGCCGCTGCCCAAGGACGCCCCCAAACATGCCTTGAGCAGCAAGAAAGCCGTGGCCTTGGGCGAACTGCCTGAAGACATGCCGCGGCTGATGGCGGTGCAGTTTCTGTTCAGCTTCGCGATGGTCGTCACCTTTCCCTATTTCGTGCCCTTCGGCGAACAACTGAAAATTGGCAACGATGCCTTGATCGGCGTGCTCTACAGCCTGCCGCATCTGGTTTACCTGCTGGCCCTACCCTGGGCTCAGAAGCATCAGGGCAACCTGCTGTTGCCGGGGCTGGCGCTGCTGGCAATCAGTAACGCGTTGCAATTCTGGAGCGTGCAGGCCGAGCCGCTGTTCGCTCTGCGTCTACTCAGCGGGGCCGGCATGTTGCTGAGTTTTGTCGGGCTGCACCGCTGTCTGAGCCAGCGCAGCCGCCAAGGCAGCGCCGGCCGCCTGTTTGGCTGGTTCGACTCCAGTGGCAAATGGGCCGGCACTGCTGCCGGGGTCACTGCCGCTCTGGTCAGTCAGACCTGCGGCATCGCGTCCCCCTTTCTCGTTGCGTGCCTGGCGGCCATAGCGGCCATGGTGCTCGCCCGCCCTCTATTGATGACTTCCCGGGAGATTCCGGCATGACTTTCGCTCTGAATACCGCATCGCTGAACACCGTATCCCAGCATGACCATGCCCTCGATGGCGAAGCCCAACGACATGCCATCGAGTGCCTGCTCAATTGCTATTTGCGCGAATACGCATTGCCCCGCAACGAAGTGAACCTGAACGATCAAGCACAGGATTTGCCGATGAGCCTGCGCCAAGCCAACAGTCGTTGCATCAGCATTCGCCTGCCCAGTGGCCGGTTGATCGTACGCATCGACCGCGCCAGTCTTCTGGGCCGCTGCCACTACATCAGCGCCCCCTACTTCAAAGGCAATAACCAGAGCTGGCGACCGTTGGACGCCCACGAACTGGCGCGCCTGCTCTGTACCCCGCTGAGTGGAGCCGACCGCGTCGGCGAGATGCTGCAACAGATCGGTAACAGCCTGCAGATCACCCGTACCTTTCTGCGGCATTCACGCCCGGCCAACCAAGCAGCCGACAGCCTGCTGGCGTCCGAGCAACATCAGCTGTGGGGCCATGCCCTGCATCCGACACCGAAAAGTCGCGAGGGCATCTCCCATGACGATTTGCTGACCTGCTCGCCGGAAGTTGGGGCGCGCTTTCAGTTGCACTGGTTCAAGGTTGATCCGACGCTGATTCGTCATCAGGGCGAGGATCCGCGCAGCACGCTACGCCAACTGTCGGGGCGTGAGGGCGCCTATCCGTGCCACCCTTGGGAAGTCGCCCGCGTGCTTGCTGACCCGCTGGTGCAACGGGCGCAACAACAGGGTTTGATCACCTACCTCGGCCCCCTGGGTCAGGCCATGTACCCGACGTCGTCTGTGCGCACGCTCTACCATCCGCAGATGGCCTACTTCATGAAGTTCTCGATGCACGTGCGCCTGACCAACTGCGTGCGCAAGAACGCTTGGTATGAACTCGACAGCGCCGTCGCCCTCACTCACCTGCTCGGCCCCATCATGAGCGAGTTGGCGACGCAACAACCGGGCTTCATGTTGATGCCCGAACCCTGCGCCACCAGCCTGGACCTCAGCGCCCTGGGTACGCTGGAGGAGGCCCGCGAAGTCACCGAATGTTTCGGTATCGTTTACCGGGAAAACCTTTCCGTCGCCGAACGCGAGCGTTATCAGCCGCAAGTGGCAATGGCGCTGTTTACCTGGGATCAACAAGGTCGCAGTGTCTGCCGCCCACAGGTACAGCGCTACGCCGACAACACCGGCTTGACCATTGAGCAAGCCACGTTGAACTGGCTCGATGCCTATGCCGGTCAGATGCTCGGCGGTGTGCTGTATTGCCTATTCCGTCAGGGCGTGGCGCTGGAGCCGCATTTGCAGAACACGGTCATCGGCTTCGCTGAAAACGGCCTGCCCAGTCAGGTCTGGATTCGCGATCTGGAAGGTACCAAGCTGGTCCCTGAAATCTGGCCCGCTGAACGCCTGAGTGCGCTGGATGAACGCACCCGCAGCTCGGTGTACTACAGCGCGCAAAAGGCCTGGCAACGAGTGGGCTACTGCGCACTGGTGAACAATCTCGGCGAAGCGATCTTCCATCTGGCCAACGGCAGCGGCATGCTGGAACAACAATTGTGGGACCGAATCGGCGACCTGCTGCACGCGCAATCCACGCGTCTGGGCCATCCGACAGAACTGCGTGAGTTGTGCGCCGGCGCGCCCTTCCCAAGCAAGGAAAATTTCATGACGCGCCTGATGATGCGCGCCGACCGCGAGGCCGATTACACGTTACTGCCCAGCCCGCTGACGATGACTGAAAAGAGGAAACACGCATGAGCCTTCCTGCCTCCGTCACCCAACGCATCGAGCAGCTCAAGACTGAACACGACGCGCCATTGTGCGCCTACGTCTACGACCTGCCTGCCCTTGAACGGCACGTAAAGGCAATGCGTCAGGTACTGCCCGAAAACTGCGAATTGTTCTACGCCGCCAAGGCCAACCCGGAAGCCCTGGTGCTGAAAACCCTGGCGCCGTGGGTAGACGGATTCGAGGCGGCCTCCGGCGGCGAGCTGACGTGGCTGCATGAACAGTGCCCCGACCAGCCGCTGATCTTTGGTGGCCCTGGCAAACTCGATCGCGAACTGGATATCGCCCTGCAGTACCGGATTTCGGCGTTTCACGTGGAGAGCGTGACCGAACTGCGCAGTCTGGCGCGCATCGCCCGCGAACGCGGTGTGCGGGCTCCGGTGATGCTGCGGCTGAATCTGAAGCTGGCCCAGACACCGCAGAGCCGATTGGTCATGGGTGGCAAACCCACGCCGTTCGGTCTGGATGAAGAAGGCCTTGCAAGCGCCCTGCAATTGCTGCGCGAAGAGCCGTCCCTAGAGCTCAAGGGACTGCATTTTCATCTGTTGTCGCACCAGCTGGATGTCGACGCGCACCTTGAATTGATTCGCAGCTACTTCCTGACCTTCCGCCAGCTGTGCGCCGACCACGACCTGCAACTGCCGCTACTGAATGTCGGCGGAGGGATGGGCATCAACTATCAGGACGCGGCCAGGTCATTCGACTGGCCACGGTTTTGTCAGGGCCTGCAGGGGTTGATCAATGAATACGACATGGGCGCGACCCGCATACGTTTCGAGATCGGCCGCTTCATCAGCGCTGCCTGTGGTTACTACGTCATGCAGGTGCTGGACATCAAAAGCAGTCACGGCGAGTTTTTTGCCATCGGACGTGGCGGTACCCATCACTTTCGCACGCCTGCGGCTCAAGGCCACAATCATCCGTTCACGGTACTACGAGGCTCGCAGCCGGCACAAATCAGTGATCAGTCCGTGACGCTGGTGGGCCAGTTGTGTACACCAAAAGACGTCCTTGCCAGACAACAACCAGTGGCGCAGCTAACGATTGGTGACCTGCTAGTATTCACTCTCGCGGGCGCCTATGCCTGGAACATCTCGCACCAGAACTTCCTGATGCACGAACCGCCGTTGAAGGTTTTTATCGAGGGCTGATTCCACGCTATTGTCAGCCTCTGTGCTGCCCTTCCCGTATCTGTGGCTGCTTGTCCGATGTGTCCTTCAAACTCTTCGGACCACTACAGTTTGCCTATCCCTTATGTTAAGGGGGGGGGGAAACGGTGTCCTGTCTTTCAGAGGGCTCGTCCAGATGGGATGATTGCAGTCCTTCAACCAAGCAAGTTGGAGGGAGCGCTCCTGTCGGCCACCTATTAAGTTGAGACGGTCGTTCCGAGTCGTGCCAATGGCTTGAATCAGAATGATATGTATTTACTTACAAAAGATAACCGTTATCATCTGCGCGATAATTCATACAAAAGGTGTTCATGGTGGCTCGATCGCGCATTTACCCAGTCTCTCTGTCGTTGCTGGGCGTTCTGGTTGTACCTGATTTACAGGCAGAAACGGAGTCTGCTCTAACCCTACCGGCAACCGCTGTGAACAGTGAGTACAGCGAGCAGAGCTACATGTCGACCGAGAGCAGGAGCGCGCTGAAGATCGATGCCCCTCTACGAGATATCCCGCAAACCGTCAACGTAATTCCCCAGAGCGTTATCAAGGATCAGGGGGCTCAGTCGATGGAAGACGTGCTGAAGAATGTCCCCGGTATCGGCCTGTCCAATGGCGATGGCCAGCGCGATCAAGTCACCATCCGTGGTTTCAGCGCCATTGGCGACATGTACGTCGACGGCATTCGTGACGATGCGCTGTACTTCCGTGATCTGTCCAACGTCGAGCGGGTGGAAGTGATCAAGGGGCCGGCCGCAGTGCTCTATGGCCGAGGCTCTTCGGGCGGTCTGATCAACAGCATCAGCAAGAAGCCCAACTTCACGCCCAAGCAGGAGGTCGGTGTCAGTGTCGACAGCGAGGGCAAAAAGCGCACTCAGTTCGATGCCGGTTGGGCCGATCAGCAACAGGGCGATAAAGCCTTTCGTGTGACAGGGGCGCTGGAGAACAGCGACACCTTCCGGGATGACGGCTACATCGACCGCAAGGCCATCGCGCCTTCGGCCTACTTCAAGCTCTCCGACGATCTGGAACTGAACCTGGGCGCTACCTATCTGTATGACAAGCGCCTGATCGACTTCGGTATCCCAGCACGAGGCGACCGTCCAGTCGATGTGGACCGCGATAAGCGTTTCGGTTCCGCTGATCCAGATGACGATTACACCCGCAGCGAAGTGTTCTCGTTCACGGCCGGCGTCGATTACAGCATCAATGACGACTTCACCCTGAGCAACACCAGCCGCTACTACCACTACGACCTGGATCGCAACAATACGCTCGCGGACTCCAGTCCAACGCGTTTCGTTACCGCCGCCAACGGCGAATTGCTGGTAAAACTCAACCGCGGCAACGTGCAGCGCAAGGAAGACGGTTGGTTCAACCAGACCGAACTCAAGCAGCGCGCCGTGCTCGCCGGGATGAACCATAACCTGCTCTATGGTGTGGAGCTGGGGCGCCAGGTGAAGGACCAGTCCGTGTTCAGCCAACCCAACGTGGCAAGGGTGCCGGTGTACCGCGATGCTTTGGTCGACGTGCCGTTCCAGGCCAACCGGCAAACCGCCAAGGGCACCAATACTCAGGACACTGCCGGGTTCTACGTGCAGGACCTGATCGAACTGGCGCCGCAGTGGAAAGCTCTGCTGGGAGTGCGTTATGACGTGTTTGACCAGGAATACGCCGATGACCTGACGAACAAGGAACTCTCCCGCACCGACACTACCTGGAGTCCGCGAGTCGGTCTGGTCTACCAGCCTGATCATGTGCAGTCCTATTACGTCTCGGTGAGCCGTTCCTACCAGCCCTCTGCCGAAATGTTCGCTCTGAGCACGACGAACCAGGACCTTGAGCCGGAGGAAACCACCAACTTCGAGATCGGCGGCAAATGGGACCTGCTCGACAATCGCCTGGCGTTGACGGCGGCGCTGTTCCGGCTGGAACGCACCAACATGAAAACCACCGATCCGGCGAACCCGACCAAACTGGTGCTTGCGGGAGAGCAGCGTACTGATGGTCTCGAACTGACCGCCAGTGGGCAGTTGAGCGAAAAATGGCAGGTATATGCCGGTTACGCCTATCTGGATGCCGAGATCACCAAGTCCAACAGCCGTACCAACGGTATCGCCAACGAAGGCCAGACTCCGACCTTGACCCCGCGCCACAGTGCCAATTTGTGGTTGGTACGTTCTTTGACACAGGAGTGGCGTGTAGGCATGGGGGCGAACTATGTCGATGACCGTTACACCGCCTTGGATAACCAAGTGGTCATGCCGGCCTACACCACCGTGGACGCAGCGTTGCTCTACAACCAGCCGAAATGGGACATGGCCCTGCGTCTGCGCAATGTCTTCGACAAGGACTATTACGCTTCGGCGCATGGCTCGGTGGATCTGATCACACCCGGCGCACCACGGACGCTGGAGCTGAGCACCAACTACCGCTTCTGAGTACGGACCTGAAGAACAAACGCCCGGCATTGTCGAGCGTTTCCTCACGGCTGGGCCTGTACTCCCAGCCGTGCAGTGGCAGCTTTCAAAAGCCCAACTAATCTTCAATGCGCGGGTTTGAGTGAGAATCTGTCGTGTGAGAGCTTTAACGATACGAGTTTGCTCTTATAGATCAATGGCTTGAGATGAAACGGCAACAGACCCTAGGGTGTCTGCTGTCGATTGATGATGGGCAGAGGGCGGGAAAGAAACTGTTCATCCAAGCCCCGAATGTAAGCGTTATAAGCCCAGCGTACAAACTGCTCGAGCAATCGATCATTCTCCATCCGCAGACGTTGATTCTCCGCTTCCAAACGAGCAATTCGCTCGTTTGCAACTTGTAATTCAGGACTGCTGGCCTTCTTCACTCCTACTGTGGTTGAGAGTGTTTGCTTACGCAGTATGAACGCACGCCGAATCCGCTCATGTTTATGCAGAGTCTGGCGCGTGTAGGTTCCTCGTAAACGGCGAGCGACGCTTAAGATCAGCAGGTCCCACGTCAGTTTTCCAGACCAACCATCCAGGATCGACACGATCTGCTCTATAGCATCTGGGGTTAGATTTCTCGAACGAGACATTACAGGTCCTCAGCCTCTATGCATGGCACATCTGGATCTTCAGTGTCTGGTCCCGGCAAATTACGCTTGTTCAATATTTTATGGTGGGTCAGCAACTGTTCCAGCCTTGACGCTGGGACGATCCCACGCGGCTGGATAATTGCATTTGCGGCAACGGAAGAGTCCTCAAAAATGGCACACAGTTCATCCAGTCGTTTAAGGGTCAGTGTCTGGTGCTCGACCCAACGGTTGGCACCAAACTCCTCCTCGCCCAGCGCTTCTAACGCTTTTGCGAGGAGGGCCTGGGTTTCCTGACGATACTGGCGTATAGCCTGCTCTCGGACCACATCACCTTTGATGCATACATGCTCATCACAATTGGGGCAATCTCGATGGAGTTGGCAAGGCAACATGGAAAAATCGTGCAGGCAATACCCCAAATCCGTTGTATGGGCGGTCATGATCTTCAGCGTCGCAAACTGATCCCGCGAGATCAAACTACTTGGAGGGATACCTGCCACATGACCTGCCGACTTTTCCGGGTCACCCAAAGCGGACCTCGCGAGCGCCAACACATCCCTATCGGACTGATGGTCATAGCACTTGTTTTGTCCGAGTTTGGCGCGACCGCTCCATTTGGCGATGTCGAGTTGCGATAATCCGCCCATCTGTGCCACGGTATTTAAAAAATGGCGAAATTGATGCGTCGTGATACTCATTGGACTGCCATCTAACTCACGATAACCGAACCGTTCGAAAATATTGAGAAAAGTTCGAGTACTACCTAGTTGCTTCTGAGTATAAGCGGTGTCTGGCAAGACGATTACCCCACGGTACGTTCCCCACAACTCGGTTAGCTCATTCAGCCGTGTCAAGCAAAGCGCTTCACTGTACTTCAGGTTGTTCTTCTGATCTGCCAGCGGGAAGTTAGCTGGCAGCATCGAAAGGATTACTCGCTCAACGTCCGCGAACAAAAACCTCGGAGCATGTCTCTGCTGTGGGTCATATGGAATATGTTCAAAAATCCCCTGCTTTCTGCACCACCCCGCCCCTTGCGCGGTTTGATTGCCATTGGGGGGTGGGGCGAGAAAAACAATCGCGCCCACCTGTTCTGAACTAATTAACGACCGCCCCCGTAACGCCTCCAGCTCCGTTGGCAAATACATCGCATCAGGGTGCTGCTCATACCACCGTGCCACTTCCCGCGCTGGCGTGGAAATGGTCCTGAGCTTACTCACCGCCTCGCGGGCAACACTGGCCATGGATTGCACCACCCATTTGACTTGTGCCTTACCACCCTTTGAAGGCCGCCAGCGCAATCCATACAGTTGTTGATTTGCTTTTGGATCGAACTCCTCGACTTCACACTGGTTTGAAATGGACATCACCTCATTAATGCGGCTCGGCGCCGACGCAAGCAACGCACAGACACTGGAGGTAAAAATATCGCCTGGCTTCTCGGCGGTTCTGAAAATTTCGGCAATCGCTTCTAACGAAGCTGACGAGGGCAGACGGGCCCGGCGCGACGCATCAAACTCTGGGCCAACACTGCGCACAAAGTTCGCTGGTGCCCGAAGTGGATTTTGCCATTGAAGAGGCAGCGTACAGAGTTGATGCTCCACCAGGAACTGCGAAATGCGTTTGAGTTCTGCCCCGGCAAAAAATGCGGCAGAGGCTTGGTAGCGTTCGTTTAGTATCGCGCACGCACGATTAAAATGCCCCAGACTTGCCTTAATAGGTGTGACACAACTCTCCGTTTCTTCCAGAGCTACAGCGAGGGAGCGGAGCGCGGCCAATCGTGAACTGACGGTTGTATACGCGCACAACGAATAATCATAACGGCAGTAGGCTTTGGCAAAGTCTTTGTAAGGCTGAGGCAAGCAACAGGAATCCTTTTGCCCTCGTCCACTGGGGAATCCATGAAATCGCATGCTTGAACAAGAATTACGTCGTTTCAATCGAACAAAATTGGTGACATCCCAACTGTCCGCCTCAAAGACCAACTCACTGCCAAAAGCCGTCAGAGACTCTCTGGCGAGGGTAACGAAGTCCCTGAGATTGTCCTCAGCCGCCTGCTCTGCTCGGGGCTTAAACAGGATTACCCTATCGTCCATGAGCCTGCTCCTTTCTGCTGCGACATAATTGGACCACTTCTGCCACTGCGAGCAGCGTTCGATCGTTGATCGCCGCGATACGACCGTCCGGATAGCGTTTAGCATCCGCTAGCAAGAAATCCAGGACCGCCTCATGCGGCCCGTCCAACCAAGGTTGAAAACACTGACAGGTGTAACAGGCCACGGGGGCAAATAATCCGCAGAAACTGAAGCTGCCACATGACCCCATTGGCCGTGCGCTTTGATCGATACGCAAATCGATAATTCGGCTGGAGCGGTCTGCTCCACGAACGGCATTGTCCTCATGAGCTATCAGTTGACCTTTAAAAGCTTGAGCCAGAGGCGCCATGTACAGCGCAGTCGCCTTTTCAATCCGCATCGCAAGCTCTGGTGTCGCAGCTACATAGACAGCCGCAGAGTCAGTTCGCGAATGATCAAGCAAGTCCGCAATGACCAAAACCCCGTGCCCTTCACGCGCAAGATTCGTCCCTAACGTACGCCGAAAGCGCAAGGCACAGATGTTAACTATTTCCCCCGTGCGCTCAGAGCGGACGGATAGCTTGTCCAACGCGGTCACCAACAATTTCCGTAAATTCTCGCTGGTACGGTGGTATCTGGCCCATCCTGGCCCGTCCGCCAAATACTGTGACTGCCGGGGTAAAGGAAACAGGGGCGCCTGCTGGGGGTCTGGAAACGCTCCAATAAAGCGCTCACTGACGCGTCGGGCATAATCAAACAACGGTCGACCAATTTGATTCACCAGCGCTCGCGGCTTGAGTTCCTGGCGGAGCAATGCGTTTTGTTGCTTCGCACGCGGAACAAGCAAAAGAAAAGACTCTGTTCCATCCGCAGCCACCGAGCGCACAACATCACAAACCTTTAAGGCTGCCAACTGAACAGGGCGGGAACCCAACGCAATAAACAACCATGCCAGCAGGTATATGTCCTCACTCAAACGCCCTGCGCCGTAAGCTTCATTCAGGGCATCTTGAATACCCACTTGCTCAATTGGAGTAAATGGACCCAACTCGGGATCCCACGTCAATACAGCGATTCCGGTTTCTCGCTTCCGGAGCTTTTTCCTGTCCAGGACGTACACCACATCATCCTGAATACCCGGCAAGCTCATGGCATGCCATCGGCGTAAAAACGCAAAGAGATCGCGTGTTTGAAAGTCATTGGCATCGCAATGTATCAATACGTCATTTCCGCAGATAGTTTCCAACGGTTCAACGCGCCCCTCTTGCAATCGCAAGGCAAATGCTTTTAAAGCCGCAAAGCGACCCATCACAGTACTAGGCGCCCTATTTTCAACGAACCAAATCAACGTAAGATGGAATGAAGCCATGAGCACAGCAGAAAAATGTAGCCCAGAAAAATCCATGTAAACCGAATACACACCGTCCCGGTACGACCAAGCAGGCCGGTTAGGGAATCTCCGAACAAGCCTTCAGTTATGCGAGAATCCCCGCAACACCTGATCCGAGCCGCCCATGAGCCAGATGAGCTTTTCCGACTTTGAGTACGCCGGCAAGCGCAAGCAGACCCGCCGAGAGCGCTTCCTCGCCGAAATGGATCAGGTGGTGCCCTGGGCAGGCCTGCTGGAGCTGATCGAACCGTTCTACCCCAAGGCCGGCGGCGGTAGAAAACCCTATCCTCTGGAAACCATGCTGCGCATCCATCTGTTGCAGAACTGGTTCTCCCTGAGCGACCCGGCCATGGAAGAAGCGCTCTACGAAATCACGCCCATGCGCCAGTTCGCACTCCTGACGCTGAGCGCGCCAATCCCCGAAGACACCACGATCATGAACTTCCGGCACTTGCTGGAGAAGCATCAGCTCGCACCGGCAATCCTTGCGGTCATCAATGGTTATCTGCAGGAAAAAGGCCTGTCGCTGCGCCAAGGCACCATCGTCGATGCCACCATTATTCATGCCCCCAGCTCGACCAAAAATAAAGAAGGCAAGCGTGATCCCGAGATGCACCAGACCAAGAAAGGCGGTCAGTATTTCTTCGGGATGAAGGCGCACATCGGTGCCGATGTCGAGTCCGGCCTGGTGCATCACGTCCATGGCACCGCTGCCAATGTGGCCGATGTCACGCAGGTGGCTGAACTGCTGCATGGCGAAGAAAACGCCGTGTATGCAGATGCCGGTTACACCGGTGTCGAAAGGCGCGAAGAGCATGAAAATCGGGGGGTGATCTGGCAGATTGCAGCGCGTCGCAGCACCTATTCCAAGCTGAACCAGCGCAGCGTACTGTACAAAGCCAAGCGCAAGATCGAGTTCTGCAAGGCTCAGACACGGGCCAAGGTCGAGCATCCGTTTCGCGTGATCAAGCGGCAGTTTGGTTACGTGAAAGTACGTTTTCGTGGGCTGATGAAAAACACGGCTCAGTTGACCACGCTGTTCGCCCTGGCAAACCTGTGGAGGGTTCGAAAACAGCTCATGGGTATGGGTGAGGTTCGCGTTTAACACGGAGAACCGGTCGAAAAAGCTCTCCGTACATGATTTTTCGGTCACTTTTCGTCCAATGACGCTGTAGGTGCCTGGAAAATTGCAACTTGCCGCGGCTGCACGACAAGTTGATCGGAGCATCCTTAGGATCAAACGCGATACCGCTTTTGCTACGAATTACCGACGGAAGTGAAGGACAGAAATCAATTCCATCGATTACGTAGTTTTCCCCTGGTTTTTTAATCATCGGAAGGAGCCTCCACACGCAATTGTTTTTGCATTTGCAAGGACACAGCGGTGGCTTTTTTCTTGATATGACGCTGGTTATACACAATCGCCATTCCGGATGTTTCGGACCACCCCATCAATCGTGACCGCAGTTTTTGCTCCATGGTCGGCGACACATCACTTCTATCAATCGCTTCCGAAAAAATATCGTTCCAGGTATGGCGAAGGAGATGAGGGCAGATGTTTTCTGGTAGTTCCGGACAGTGTTGCCGTAAAGTGATAAATACTTTATTTAGCGCCGCAAGACTCAGTGGTTTTCCTGAGCCACCGGCTACCCAAAGATATTCATGCTTACGCGAGCCTGTAACATTTCGACGAATGGACATTACATACGCTCGCGTGAGCGCTACCAACTCTGCGTCGAGCGCTAATAATCGACCGCTTGTTTTGGCATTCGGCTGTCTCAACCGTGGATCCGCCGGATCGTCTGCCCTCCTGGCAATTAAAACTTCATTGGTCTGAAAGTTAATATCCGAGATTTTGACACCAAGCAACTCACCTCTCCTGACTCCCAAGGACAATAGCCAGCGAATCATTAAGTAGTTTCGCTGCCGAACAAATTCATGAGACCACGGATTATGCTCAAACTCTGGAGCAACCACCTGTTGCAGTAGCGATACCATTTGTTCAGTTAGGCCCTCACGAGGCGTAACATTGGATAAGCGCTGCACTGAAGGAATGCGAGCCTTTATGGCTGTAGAAACCAGTTCACGGAGTTTTTCCACCCCTGAAAAATGTGGGTTTCCTGCGCCTGTTTTTAGTAAGTGGTCGGTCGCAATCCAGTCAAGGTAACGGGCAATGTATAAAAGCCGTATAGCAATAGTACCAGGATGAATTTTTGGCGTACTAAAGCCACTGGTAGACCATGGCGATACAAACTTTCCATTTCCAATTTTTTTTCTGTCGCCCGCTGTAATTGGTAATTTACACGCCCCAACGATAGCTTCTATGTCTCCAACCGTTAAAAACTGGCCGTCGCGCAAACGGGCGGACAAATCTATCTTTAGTTCATCAAAAACAATGAACAGCACCATCAACGACCGAAGCGCCTGTTGGAGTGTGCTCGTCGACAAATTCGCCGTTCGTAACTCTGTCAGTACCCAAAGGTTAGCGCTGTGCACGGGCATGCCGTCTTGCTGAAGGCAAAGCACTGGAAAGCGCTCACCACCGTCGAACCGCACGAGTTTGATTCTGTAAGGGTTCATTGTTTACACACTCCTAAGGTAAACTATAATAAACCCTAGACTACAATCCTACTTTTCGCAAAAAAGTACGCTAATCCTCTGTTTTTATTATATTTCCCTCCTAAATATTTACGTTTTAATAGAAGTCGGCGCTACTGCCAAAGCCCGCACTCGGCGGGCTGATGATCGGCGGCGGTTTCCTATTGCGCATCAGGGTCAACCGCGACCCACGCTTTTGCACCGTTGTAGTCGTCGCCGCCCTCGGCCTTGAAGACCACCCCGGCCTTGTCCACGGCGTACGCACCTGGGCGCTCGCTGGCCGGGTCGCGCAGTTGATCCTTCCAGCCGTACACGTCGCCGTCCCACACCAGCACGACGCCTTCACGGTGTTCCTGGTTGCCTGCTCGCCACTTCGCGGCGGTCGAGCGCAGCGCCTCGATCAGTTGTGCCATGGTCACGTTTTCCTACACGTCCTGAATGAGATTGCGTAGCCGCTCCAGCACGGCCCGAGCGAACTCAGGCGCTGCCGCTTTGGCGTCCTCGATGCTGGCAAACCCGCTACCAATGTGGCCCAAATAATCCAACTCGAAAGCGCCGGCATCGTCGGTGATGGCCATCATTTCCTGACCCGCGAAACGGGCGACTTGCATCACGTCGGGGCTATCCCCCCACCAGACCTGTTGAGGCCGATTCAGGGGGAATACGTCCCCCTCTCTAACTTTGATCTGCATGCTCTTTTCCTCGAACAAATCAGTGGTTAGTCTTGGGGTCAACCCACAGCTCACGACCGCGACGATAAAACACGACCTCGTGTCCATCGCGTTCAAGCTCTGCAGCTTCCGCAAGCACAGCTGCGGCTGTCGAGTCTGGCCCAAACACCTGTGCCATATGCTCAAGAATCGCCCGGTTGACTATTTTCGTAACGTTTGGATCGTCGATCATCTGAGCGTCGTTTTCCTTGTTACCCGGCTGCATGGGCCTGAGCTGCTTTCGCAGCCTCGACCTTTGCGGTGATGTCCTGATGGTTGGTGAGTTCATTCCCGCAACGACGAATCGAACGCTCGCCCGTGCGGATCTCTTCCGTGCAGCTGGTCGGCTTTGATTTTTGAGCACGCTTAACGGTCCCACAGGACTCGCATTGAGCAATCCAATACTTCATGGCGAATTCCGTTAACAGTTAGTCGAATCGTTTCTTGGCACACGCTGAGACTGCTTTGTAACAGTTGATTGAGAGCAGACATAGGATGATCCAGGTGATAGAAGTAAAGAGCACGTACCACAACCCTACCCCTTGGTAGATCAGGGCTGGAACAGCCGTCACAAGGCATGCGGTCATTACGCCCAAGAAAAACAGATAGATTAGGAGGCACTGGAATGTTTGGATACCCGATTTCATGGAGTTTTCCTTAGTCGATCAGCTCAATGCGACCATCGTGGTACACCCGGCGATGGCCACCGCCGTTGCAGTTCACCTCAACGACGAAATCCGGCCAGATTTGTACGATTTGCCAGTCAGCTTTTTGCATGGCGTTTTCCCGTTACTCGTCGTCAAAGTCTTCAAGCTGGCCGAACAGTGCGATTTCGCCCAAGTGGGTTTGGTCTGGCTTCGCGTGCTCCAGCTCACGCAGAATCTTCTGAGCCAGAGCCAGAGCTTGGTCCTTCGGAATAACCAAACGAACAAGATCCGGGTAATGGGACTTGCCGCCCCACATCTGCTGGCCTTTACCGACTGTAAACTCTTGATCCTTGCTACGCATGGCGCGATTCCTTTGGCTCGTTGCTACATTGGTAGAGCCGCCCGGTCTGACGTTTGATTACCTTCTGACAGCCTGGCTATCGCGGGTGATCGGTACTCCGGGCGACTCTCCAATGCAGCCCCTGTGGGCTGCCGGGATTTCCTATTTACTGGGAGCAGTTAAAGACAGCTCTGCTGCTTCGACCCTGACACGCTCAAGAACGGGGTCGCTCAGCTCCTGAGCCGCACCCTCCCAGACGTACTGCTCAGTAATCCCAGACACGCACAGGCCAGGCACCCCGCGAAGCACAAACAGCGCCTCGGCCTGCTTCACAATACTGGCTTCGGGGAACCGGGACTTCACAAACTCTTTGGCGCTCAATTTCAGTGACATGCGGTGGTTTCCTTGGTCTGGCTCATTCTTCAAACTCGGTGTACTCGCGCAGTGGCGGCGGTGCATCACCGTTGTAGCCGTCCACCTCATCATCACGAGGCAGAACGTACAGCTTTTGGAACTTGATCAGGTCGGTAATCGTCGCGTAGCTGCCAACCGACATACCGTGAACCACCTGACCGCATTCATTCACGTAGGTGGCATGCGCCTCCCAAGCACGAACATCGAACATCGCACGGCGGGAGCGCCAAGCGCCTTTCACCGGGTAGACGTTCTCTGGCGACCAAGTGAGTGCAAGGCCATGACGTTCAGGGAACGCCGCTTGAAGCATCTTGCACAGCTTTCTGACCTTGTAGCCTGCCATGGTCGCGTTTTCCGGTAGGTCAGTCGAGGCCGCGCAGGGGCAGGCCAAAATCATCGCGCAGCACGCGCAATTGCTCTTTGTCCATTTCTTCCAAGTCGGAGCAGTCGGCATCGGCCAGGCCCTGACGGCGCAACAGTGCGGCAACATCCTCAACCTGGACAATGAACCGGGCCGGGCCAGGTCAGCAGCTGCGTACAGAATGCCCTGCTGCAACTAGGTCGGTTTCCGAGGGCGGCGAGGCTTTAGGCTTGTGGTCATGGTCTCGCTTTCATTCAGGCAGTCCTACAGATCGATCGGTACAGCAATGTTCCTAAATCTTTTTTCGCAGAAAGCGACCCCTGCGTGCCGATGCGGGTTGAACTCCATCAGCAGAATCAATGGCAGCGTATTCGCTGCTTAACCACTCATCCAGCAAGCACGGCGATAACCCTTCCTTCTCAGTAATAGCCTGCAACCGTCTGTATGCTTCTTTGTCCAGCGGGTCATACTCAGCCAGGAAGGCATCCATCCTAGCTCCCCATGTCTTTGCTGCTTTTCCGAAGCGAAGCACTGCCGCAAATGTTGCGCACGACGCCAGCATCGAAGTCCAGCCCGTGCCTACGGCCGCCACGGAGAGGGCTCCGACCGCCATAGCAGCAGCTACCGCAAGAGCCATGCGCGGCCCGAGAAAAGGAGGCTCAAAGAAAAAACGCGAGCAAGTCCGTATCCGGCCTAACTGCTTGCGGCGTTCAGCTGTGTCGAGGGACTGCCCCGACGGCTTACCGCCCGTTATCACTCGTAAATTCTTGGGATTTCTAGACATTTGCAGACTCGGCCATCCCAGTGAAGACCGCAGTCAATGCACCTACCATCCAAACCATCGCCATGACGTGGCTTGCAGAACGATAAAAGCGTTCGTCCTCTGCACTAAGCTCTTTCGTTGGTTTCTTCTTGAACATCACAATTTCCTGTTCATTGGCTTCGATCTCGGATCGCCCGGCCGGTAATGCGCCGCCCAGGGCTGACCTGCAAAATCATAA
Organism: Pseudomonas sp. NBRC 111131; assembly: GCF_001320525.1. Lineage (NCBI taxonomy): Bacteria > Pseudomonadati > Pseudomonadota > Gammaproteobacteria > Pseudomonadales > Pseudomonadaceae > Pseudomonas > Pseudomonas sp. NBRC 111131. The sequence continues at coordinate 69,616 of NZ_BCBH01000019.1, forward strand.
CGCGTACGCATAATACTGCAAAGTACAAATGGCTTTACTGCAAGCGCAGCTGGCATGAGGCGGGCTGGTGACCGGACTGTTTGGTTAGAAGGAAGCAGTTAGTGTGGGCCGCCAAACGGAAAAACCCCAGCCTTGGCCGGGGTGTGTGGAGCATTTACTGAAAGCTGACCACGCAACATGCGCACTCGTCAGAGCTGCGTGCGGTGATGGCTAACCGGAAAAGCCCCTGAACATCAGTCAGCCGGGGTTTTCCTTTGATCAAGACCAGGACCAGCAACCGCGGCCTCACTGGCGAGAGGCCAGTTTAGCAGCCCGGGCGGCGGGCGATGGAGTTTCCTTGATTAGGCGGGCAAGGAAGGCGGTGTAACTGGCCTGTTCGTTGATGTGCATGATGCAAGCGAGGAAATCTTTGCGCTTGCGCTCAAGCCAATGCTCGGCCTTGTCGGCGCCCTCAATGGGCAGGCGTTGGGCGAACAGGGTGTAGTCGTTTAGGGCGACCTGTTGTGGCCAGGTGAGTTCGGATACGGGCAGCTGATTCATGTTGGCATCTCCAGGAGGATGTAGGCTTCGTATCCTGGAGATGCTCAACACCGAGCATGAAATCTGCTCTGCATAACGACATCCCAATCCTACCGGCGCAGGCTATCGCCACTCACTACTCATCATCGTCGAAGTTGTACATGCCCGGCGCGAGATTCTCGAAGCGGGTGTACTTGCCAATGAACGCCAGGCGCACGAAGCCGATGGGGCCGTTACGCTGCTTGCCGATGATGATTTCCGCCACACCCTTGTGCTCGGTCTCGGGGTGATACACCTCATCCCGGTACACGAACATGATCACGTCGGCGTCCTGCTCGATCGCACCGGACTCACGCAAGTCGGAGTTCACTGGGCGCTTGTTCGGCCGCTGCTCCAGGGAGCGGTTCAGCTGCGACAAGGCGATCACTGGGCAGTTGAATTCCTTGGCCAGGGCCTTGAGGGAACGGGAGATCTCGGAAATCTCATTGGTCCGGTTGTCGCCGGCGGAGCCCGGGATCTGCATCAACTGCAGGTAGTCGACCATGATCATGCCAATCTCACCGTGCTCGCGGGCCAGGCGCCGGGTCCGTGCACGCATCTCCGAGGGACTGATACCGGCGGTGTCGTCGATGAACAGTTTGCGGTTGTTGAGCAGATTCACCGCCGAGGTCAATCGCGGCCAGTCATCGTCATCCAGCTGGCCGGAACGCACCTTGGTTTGGTCGATGCGGCCGAGCGATGACAGCATACGCATGATCAGCGATTCACCTGGCATTTCGAGGGAGAACACGAGCACCGCTTTCTCGGACCGCAGCACAGCGTTTTCCACCAGGTTCATGGCGAAGGTAGTCTTACCCATCGACGGCCGGCCGGCCACGATGATGAGGTCGGCCGCCTGCAGGCCGCTGGTCTTCTCGTCCAGATCGGTGAAGCCGGTCGACACGCCGGTGATGTCGCTGTCAGAGTTGAATAGCGTGTCGATGCGATCGATGGCCATCGTCAGGAGGTCTTTGACACCAACCGGCCCGCCGGTTTTTGGCCGGGCTTCAGCAATCTGGAAAATCTGCCGTTCGGCCTCGTCGAGGATCTCCGAAGCGTTCCTGCCTTCAGGGTTGAAGGCACTGTCTGCGATGTCCGTGCTGATGCTGATCAGCTGGCGCAGGGTCGCCCGCTCCCTGATGATCGCAGCATAGGCTTTGATGTTGGCCACCGAAGGGGTGTTCTTGGCCAGCTCTGCCAGATAGGCCAGCCCGCCAACCTGGCTGCTCAGCCCTTCCTTGTCCAGGCGCTCATGCAGCGTGACGATATCGAATGGCTCGTTCAGGTCCGCCAGCTTGTGAATGGCGCGGAAAATAAGCCGGTGATCGTGCCGGTAGAAATCGCCGTCGGAGACCTGATCGAGCACGCGCTCCCAGGCATTGTTATCGAGCATGAGACCACCGAGCACGGATTGCTCTGCCTCGATAGAGTGCGGTGGCACCTTCAGCGAGGAAGTCTGTAGGTCGAGCTGCTCTGAAGCGTAGTCTTCGTTCATGTGGGCATCTTGTTCAGTAAGTTGAGGGCGCTTGCGAGTGGAGAGGCGTCAGCGGGCTTTATGGCGGCTTTCTCGCGCCTTTTCGGCGCCGCCCCCTACCCTTGCTCTCGACTTTGTTCGCCGCCCCTTCTGCGAGCTTCTGGACGGGCATGCGGCCAAGGCGTGGGTTAGGGTCAATCCTCTCTACCCCCATCTCTTGTTCAGTGAAGTCGTGCGTACCCGGCTCCAAATTAACGAAGCGTGTGTATCGACCCTCGAAACCAAGCCGGACGAAACCGGTCGGGCCTTCTCGCTGCTTGCCGATGATGATCTCTGCGGTACCAGCAAAACGGGAGTCGGGGTTGTACACCTCATCTCGATACACAAACATGATCACGTCTGCGTCTTGCTCGATAGCGCCGGACTCGCGCAGGTCGGAATTCACAGGTCGCTTGTCCTTGCGCTGTTCCACCGAGCGATTGAGCTGCGAGAGTGCAATCACGGGGCAATCAAATTCCTTGGCCAAAGCCTTGAGTGACCTGGAGATGGCCGAAATCTCGTTGGTCCGATTGAGACCGCCGTATCCGGGGATCTGCATCAGCTGCAGGTAGTCCACCATGATCAGTCCTATCTCGCCGTGCACACGTCGAAGTCTCCGCGTGCGGCTACGCATCTCCGATGGGCTCAGCGCCGGCGTGTCGTCAATGAAGAAGCGATCGTTTTTGTTGAGCGCGTTGGCAGCCTTGGTCAGCTTGGTCCAGTCCTCGTTCAACAGCTTCCCGGATCGGACTCGCGACTGGTCAATGCTACCCATCGAGGAGAGCATGCGCGTTAGCAGTGCATCGCCTGGCATCTCCATGGAGTAGACCACGACCACTTTATCCGACCGCAGAACGGCCTCTTCCACAATGTTCATGGCAAAAGTGGTTTTGCCCATGGATGGCCGGCCGGCCACGATGACCAGGTCAGCAGGACGCAACAGGCTCAGTTTGCTATCGAGGTCGACGAAACCTGTCGATAGGCCCAAGGACTCAAGCCCTGACTCATGGGCGGTTTCGATCTTCTCGACGGCCTTTCTGAGCAGGGTTTCGATGCCAACCGGACCGCCCTCCTTCGGCCGTTGACCGGCCACAGACAGCATTTTCGCTTCGGCATCATGCACCAGATCTTCCACGGAGCGACCGGCTGGGGAGTTGGCGCTCTGCTCGATCTCCTCGCACACACCGATGATCTTCCGGAACTGCGAACGCTCGCTGACTACGCGGGCAAAGGAGGCGATGTTGGCGACGGACGGGGTGTTATCGGAAAGCTCTTTTAGATAGGCCAAGCCACCTGCATTCGAGAGCTCACCTGCACGTTCCAAGGCCTCCTGTACCGTGACGACATCAAGCGCCCGGCCCTCTTCAAGCAGCCTGGCAATAGCCTTGAAAATGAGCCTGTGGTCAGAGCGGAAGAAGTCAGATTCGACGACCAGGTCAGAGACTCGAACCCAAGCACGCGGGTCATTCAGCAATCCCCCTAGAATGGCCTGCTCGGCTTCAACAGAATGCGGCAGCTCCCGGCTCGGGGTCTGTTCGTATTCAGCCGCTAGATGGAAATGGTCTTTCAAGCCTCAGGCCTTACTAATGGAAATGCTGGGGGTGGACCGGGCCGACAGCTGCGAGCAGTACCTCATAGAGGCTCTGGTGCGAGCTGACAGCTGGGTTTCGGGCACGATGTTCGTTGTTTGGGTGCCATGAACGCAACTACCTTGCGCTGGGTGGCCATTCTGGTTAGAACTTGACCTCAATCAACTCAGCCCGCCCACTGCGGGTCTGAAAGTCGCAAAGGCCCAACTGAACCACCCGTGGCTGCCGATGAGCGATGCAAGTAGCGACCTGGGCGCGGAATGCTTTGAGCTCAAGCGGCAGCAGTGAACGGCCAGTAGCGGCCTGGATCTTGTCGCCGAACTCCTGCAACGCGGCCTTCAGACCAGCACCATCGAAGGTCTGGTCTACGGGTTCGGCATTCGTTGTTGGGTTCAACATTGAAAATCTCCAGAGAGGGACTCGGGGCTACTGCGGCTGAACTCACATCCTTAGCGGCGTGATACAACCGAAAAATCGTAACACGTACCTATAATCATGAAAGCCGTATCGAATGTCAATTCAATGCCTAAAGCCAGAAAACAACTCATAATTTACTGATTTTCTATTATTCCTGCGAAACCATCAGGTCGGCCGGACACCCCGGAATACAGAGCACGGGGTAAGCCCTAAAGCTCTTCCGCCAGCTCAGTATCGAGCTCTTTCGTCTGATTGCTTTGCAGCGCCTGGATGGCAGTTGTACCGCCGGCTTCATTCTCGGAGGTGGATGCTGCAGGAACAACCCAATTGTATTGGTGCCCATCGAGCAGCCGTGATGTCACCTTATTCCATAGACTAGAGCGCCAGCGCAAGATCAGGTACTCCTCAACTTCCTTGCGACCTAATGGAATTGCGCAGAAGGACAGTTCGTAGTTACTCGAATACGCTTTGACTAGACCCTCTTTGTCGCTGGCGTCAATATTGAAGCGCACACAAGTGCCCTTCGCAAATGAGTGGTTTTTAAACGAGGTAAGGTCGCCCATTCGGGCGCGTAGTGCCGATGTCTCACCGACGTATCGTGCAATACCGGCCTCCCAGATCACGTAAACCCCAGCGTCACTTGTGATGTCATTTTTCCAGTCATGTTTACCGGCCAAAATTCGCCGCGGGGCAGCGATGAGCGTGGCTTCGTAGTGGCGCAATTTCTCCTGGACGTTCATGTAACCTAAATTCCTCGGTCTTGCTTAATGGAGCTATCGGTCTCTTGATTTCACTGATTGGGCATTACTATTTAAATTTTACTCAGCGAATATCGTAACACGCCTTGCTATCCTGGGATGCAATGCACGCTTTCCTGTATGCGCCCTGAGCTTGAATACTCACGTTATCGCCCTTAGCCCCCCGAGACTACCCCTTCAAGCTGATACCAGCCATCAGTTGTTTCCAGGGTCGTAATGGTCGAGAAAGCAGAGTCATGCAGCACAAGAGACTTCACCTCTCCAGCAGGCCGCGTAACTTTCTCCGGAGCGTAATGGTAGACAGCCCATATAACCAAGGCCAACAACAGTAGCACTATAGGTACGGTGATAAGATGATCCCTAACTGTCGGATCAAGAGCTTTCCATTTTTCGACAAGCATAGGAAATTTACCATATTCCTAAATATGATTTCGGTTTATGAGCAGCCCCAGAAATCAGCTCATTTTAATTTCATTTCGACTCCGCTGCTGCCGCCACTTCCGAAATGCAGCGAATGAATCACACACCAGTCCATGCCAAATCAGGCCCATAATTGTCAGTACAAAATAGTCTCGCGGCCCACCCAGGACCGCACGACTTTGAGCGTCCAATAGCTCAAGAGGAGTGAATAATTTGCCAACCAAGGAGACTAGCAGGGCAACCAGCACTAAAACCGCTGCTGAGCGCAATAAGCTGAGAATCGTGAATACAACTATCATTGCGAGCGCTTTGAGTGTGTGGATTGTGAAAAACCGAGGTCGCTCACAAACTCCGAGCCAGTTTGTCTTCCAGCCAGAATCACCATTCTTGAATTTTCGTTTCATCTCGATTCGACCTGTACTGATTACTGGGACTGGACGGACGGTGAACGCGAGATTGCCGGACCGGTATGCGGAGCACCGTCAGCTTGCTCCTGGGAAGCCTCCTCATCCTCGCGTTGAGCATCACAGCGCTCGTGGACATCTACGCAAGCGCCGCCGCAAGGTGCTGCCCGTTTCTTCTTGAAGCCGAACCCATGCCCTGTAGCCAGGTGTACAAACGGCAGTGCCGCCCAGTACCCAACCACAAAGGAAGCGGCCTTAGCGGTAAGGCCTGGCAATTGATATGCGAACGACGAAGCGAGAAACGCGAGAAGGCAGACGGCGCCCACCACATAGTTGCGCCGAATCTGAATTTTGGAGGTCCGCCGGCAGGCCGCGGTTTTGGAGCTACTCATTGTGCCGTTCCCTCGAACGCCGCTGCCTGGCGCTCAACTAATGCACAGCGCTCCTTGACCCAATCCAGATCCCTGACCCGGATGTCTTGCGCACTCCGATTGGCATCCACCAGGAGCCGAGTCGCGCATTTGGAATCACGGGCCGCCGCCTGAATTTCCTCGCTCGTCGCCGAGGAAAAACTGGTCCTCAGATTGTTCAACCCAAGGCCCTTATAAGCCAACGGCCCGCCGACCAGGGCCAGCAAAGCTACCCCCCAAAAAACCGCACGTCTGCGGGTGTGTTTTGCTGAAGTCACCATTGATCTCCCGACATGGTTTGCATGGCGAGAAAATAACATATAACGCGTACAGATAAGTCATTTAGTATCGAAAACGAACATCAAGGCCCATTGCCTTACATTTCTACAGCCCTCAGGCCCCTGCATAAGGACACCAAACAGAATGAAATGGGACGATTTGGACAAGCGACAGCAATGGTAGGTTACAGGCTTTATGGCCTTAAAGCTGTGGAATCAGTGGCTCCTTGTGGCTATCTGCGCACTGGTCACGTCAGCTGTGTTCTTTTACCCGATGCTTCAGATCCGTGAGCTGTACGGGAACACCGCGTCAGCCATTTTCTACGCCGCAACCTATTTCCTCAGCGCCAAGCACATTGGCTTTTGGATCATCAATCCTATCTGCGGGCTCGTCAGCCTCAACAAAATCCAGCGATCGTATGGCCCCCTCACCCGCCGGCAGGTCCAGGAATGGTTCGTCGAGTGGTGTTACACGCCGATCGACCTCTACGATGGGTCGGCACTGGACATTGCGCAGTTCGCCCGGGCAAACGGCGAAGGTAAGTAAAACCGTATCATCTGCTCGGCCTAGTCCCAGCCTGTAAGTCGAGGCCGAGCGTCATTGAAGCCATTGCCCCTCAAGTAGCTGCCAGGCCTAGCCTAGGCCCTAGACCTCAACTTCACGGCGCAACCGCCCTGTGTCGAAGGTGACGGGCTCAATCATCGTCCTTGGCAAGGCCGTACTCACTAAGTGCAGGCCCAGGCCCACCACCAATGTCGTAGAGCTCCTCCGGCGTATAGAGGCTGTCATTGCCCTCAAACAGCTCATCACCACCACGATTTCCAGCTCCAGCGCCCGACTTCGATCTGCGGCACCACACTGCGACATCTCGAATGAAGAAGCCCGCGGAGATGACTGCGAAAGCAAAGAATGTGAGCAGGACGCCCTTCGTCACGAGGATCAAGGCACCGGCTCCAAGGAGCGCCAGCACCCCCTTCTGAATAGAGTGATCTGGGTCGCGGAGATGGCTCAGGCTGCAGCCGAAAGACAGCATCACCAGGGCCGCAGCAATCGCCACGCCTACATCCGCTTCTGCACTACTATCGATGGTTCCCCAGATACCCGCTGCCACAGGCCCTACAATCGCGGCCAGATGGCGCACCACGGCCAGCGGGGTGCGACGAATCCAATCCTCAATAGCCCAGAGGGTACGAGTTGAAGGCTTCATTTGAGGTGCCCGAACCAGGTCGGCCAATCGGTCCACTGCGGTCACCATGTTGCGTCTCGCAGATTGACTCACCACCGGCATGGCAGCGAGATCCTGGATGACCTGCACACAACGCTTGAACTCTGGGGTTACCCGCTTGAGTGAGGCTGCGTTGAAGTAGGCCAGGTCAATGCTGCCTGCGTAAAAACCAAGGTAACCAGCAATCAGAGCCTCGGCTCGCGCTACTTCTCGCTCAACAATTTTATACTGATTCATCGCTCATCCTTTCGAGTGCCGTCACTTCCTAGTATTACAACCATTCAGGGGATTCCTACGCCGCTTTGTGCTCTGGGGGAGCCACCGCCATCCAGCAATCAAGCCCAAAACGGCTCACATACCCCTCTCGGAGAAGTGCGAGGCGCCACCGCAGGGGAACACTTCTACCCATCAAGTATAGATACGCCAGTAGAATCTATAAATTTAAAATATTAAATCGCGCCCGTGAGTGGATAGGCATAGCTAAGTGACCGGATCTTAGAGAAGTTGCAGAATCCAATTATTGGTGTAACATAAACCGAAATTCATGAGCTGAAACTTTACTGCTCAAGCCGAAAATATTTCAGTGCCATCCAGAGGCTGACATGCTCACTCATCATTTCACCATAGTTCAGCATAAATATCTTTTTGTGAGCGAAGAGCGTGAAGCGTTCTGGGTAAGTGAAGGCCTAAACCCTTCAGAAGCAGAAGGCCTTGCATTGATTCCAGTAATTGCGCTGACGCTGAATGTTCCGGGCCTTGACCTCTATCACCAGAGGTTCTTCAAACACAATGATAAAATCTCGATAGCTAATTTTCTATACGAAGCTTGGGCATCAAACCCTTTCCTCAAAGGCATTCCAGACCAATTATGCATTGACGAAGAGCTACTGAGTGTCGTTCCCCTGAAGGGCATCCTTCAGCTAATTGATCCTGATGGCCAACTCAAGGAAATTGTGACCGATACTGACGCCACTTTCGGCGCTAGCAAGGTTCAGGCGCACGAGCAATCAATAATTTACTGGGAGGATTTCGAACTATTGAGAAAGCCAGCGTCAGTAGAGTCCCTACTGAACATTATTGGCAAGATGGTTTCTGAGCGCCAAGGCATCCTTGTAGAATCCTCCCCTCATGACAAAAGCAGAGATCATCTACTTGAAAAACACTTGGCGATATCACCCTCATTACCATCAATCTCTTTAAGCCCAGACGAATATTTTCGTCTTGATACCGACTGGGTAACCAAAGAAAGCTGGCAGGTACCCATGCCGGCCATAGGCAAAGCGTACTGCTATAGCGAGGAAAATGACGATCATCGCTGGATACATTGGCTGTTCCTCCAGGACGAAGATGAGGAGCCAAATGACGTTGACCAATATAAACTTATTGACGAAACCAGACATTATTGGTCTCCCGAAACTGAGGGCTTAATTGCCACGCTAAACGCTTTGGCGTACCCCATCGTAGAGTATTTGCCTGAGCACATTTCAAGTCGGGCACTTAGGTCATTCATGAAGGGGCGGGTACCCCTATCGAAAATCATGACCAAAGACCTCCTGCACTTAGTTAAATCACTACCAATTGTCATTTATCCAAAGACAGTTGAGGAGTGCACAGCCGCCTTCGGATGTATAACTCGCCATGGGCACTGCAAGTATATTTTCGAGCTAACAGGAGGTGAACACTCAAGCCATAAATTCCGGTTTTTTGCCGGCAATGCACCTACTACAGGAATTTTTTTGATAGTAATCCAGGTTGGCAGCATGGCTGATGGGCCAATGCTGAAGAGCGCGCTTTTCTGTAAAGAGGATGACCTTGACATTGGTCACGCGGGATTCGCAGCGCTGTCTTATTGGGTTGAGAGACTGCCTGAGTTCAACATAAAAGGTATCTGCACCCTAATTTTAGATATGGTTGAAAAAATGCTGCACGCCTCGATGGATGGCCTTAAGAACTGACTCTAATAGCTACATAAACTAGCATGTGAGTGGCGGGCACGGATCTCGGCGTGGAAGCGACACCCCAATGACCCGCCTCGCGTACGTGCCCCAGCAGAAAATGCGCCAGTGGAATGCCGGGGTGTGCCTATGCGTGGCGTCCCCGGTTGCGTCTCTCAGATCGCCGAAGGCCCACCGTCGCGGCCCATTGCTCTTCACTCTCCAACCGCTTCCCCTTAAAGTGGCCGCTCAACTGCGTTAAGAGGCAGGTGCCACGGTGCGCATCGGTTGTACGCAGAACTCCATCATTTGGAAACGCAATGGATCACAACCCCTACAGTGCGCAGTACGAAGCTGCTGTCGCCGCCCTTGCCGCGGCTGAAGTGGGCTTGCGGGAGCAGTACGAACTCTACGGCCACTTGTCTCGCTTTGATGAAGCTCAGGCCAAGTTGGCGCTCAAAAATGCCGAGGTGAAACTAGAGGAGCTCGAACGGGAGAGTTCCGAATTGGGTGGATTAACCCTGATCGATCGTGCCACAGTCCACGAGGCAGTCTATCGTGCGCACCGCTCGTTGCTCGGGCAAGCATTCGACGCTGTAACGGGGCGGGTTCCTCCCCCCAAAAAAATGTCCGAGGCAGAGGAAGCCAAGCTAGCCGAGAAAGCTGCACGGTTGGATGCATTGATTTGCGAAAATGGAGAGATAGCCACCCAGCAGCATCTGGTACAGAGGCTTCGATACGATGTTCAGTTCCACTCTACCCTGGACTGGCTCGAAACCGATTCCGACTACGCCACCTACAGTTCGCAGATCGCAAGACTGCAGCCAGCCGTTGAAAGTCTTGCAGCCAAAATTGCCAGGTTTGAAGAGCATATTCGTGTGCCGCAGGCACAGTGCCTCAAATATCGCGAGCGTCTGATTGTGGCCAAGGAGAAGCTGGCCCAAGCGATCATTTTCCGAGATGACCACCGAAACGCACCACCACGGTCAGAGGAGGCCGCGAAAGTTAAGGGGGCTTGTAGTAACTATTTCGGAACAGATGACATTGCCCAGGTCGTCAGGCACAAAACCAGCGATGTTGAGGACCTTGAGCGTGAGCTCGCAAAATGGGAGCAGCGAATGGCGTCGCTCCGGCAGCGCGATAGTCGGGTCATCGAGCGGCTGATCATTGACGGGAGCAACCTATGCAATCGTGGCCGGGGCAAGAATCAACAGTTCATCGGACTGAACGCTTTGAGTGCACTCGTTCCGGCACTGCTTTCAAACTGGCCTGGCAGTGAGATCATTCTGGTCTTTGACCCAGGCATCACGAGAAAGCTTCAGGTTTCGTGGGAGGACATTCAACGCACCTTCCCAGCGTCAGTAGAGACGTACCGCGTCGGCAGAGGCCGCAGCGCCGATGAAATGATCATCGAATTGGCATATTCCCCGAACGCTTACATCATCAGCAACGATCGTTTCGGGGAGTTCAGCAATCGACCTGCCATCAAGGAAAACAGAGTCTTTGGCCATGACATTACCAAGGCAAACATCTTGGTGAATGAGCTGTGGATCTCGGTGGAATATTGCTCTCCAGGCTGAGGCGGGTAGGCCTCCCCGCCCTCCATGCCACCCTACGAGCCGGTCAGAACGAAGCCCTAGAAGCCCCGACAGTTCGACATGCTGGAGTGTTCGACCAAAAGCCTGTCAACCGCCGTGGCCAGGTCGAACTCAGCTCGCTGTAGCGCCAGAAACAATTCTGCGCTGGTAGCCGTCTCATCGTGCGCATACTTCAAGTGTTCCGCACGTGCGTCCCTGAAGCGCTCGATCGCGTCAAGGGTGTTCTGATCCAGGTGCAAGCTGAGAGGCAGCTTCAGATCGCTGGTGGTTGGTATAGCCATTTTCCTGTCCATTGCTCGGTAAAAACCAGACCTTCCCCTGCTGAGTCATTGGTGTCGATCAGACGGCTCCGTCACGGCTGTAGGAAAAGTCAGCAGGCCAAGCCATGGCGGCTGAAACGCCCAGTATGCGCTTCACACTGTGCAGTGCGCAGCGCATACTGAGATGCGCGCTGCATCAGTTGCAGCATAGGCAGAATGGAATCCTTTTAACCCCCATAAACACTGGCTTGTAAACCACTTTTTTGACTTGTAAACCTCTGTGGTTTACAGTGAAAAAAAGTGGTTAACACGGAGCCAGGATATGCCGAATTTACAAGACGAAGCTAAGGCCTACATCGAGTCCGTTCTAGGTGTGACAGCGCACCTGACGCCGGTGCCACTCCGGGTCCCCTACACCATCCGGGATAGCTACAAGACCTACGAATTGAGCATGCCGATGGGGAAAAGCTCGGCGCTCAATATGATGCTGCTGGTCTCGCGTGATGAGGTTGCTTATCCGGGCATCGTGAAGCTGCAGAAGCACATCGAGCTCGTGCACAAGGCCACCAAACAGGTGGTCGTCTACGTCTGCAGATCATTGTCGGTTCAAGACCGCCGCAGCCTGATCACGCATCAGGTCAACTTCATCCAGCCCAGCTTTCAGATGTTCATACCAGAAATGGCGCTGGACCTGCGCGAAAGCTTCCGCCTGCGTCGAGAGCAAAGCGAGGTGGCCGCCCTCCTCCCGGCAGCCCAAGCCATGCTGCTCTCATGCCTGTATGCCGGCAAAACCGACGAAGCCTATTTTACGACGAACGCCCTCCTGGGCGGTCTCAATTACAGCCGGGTAACACTCTCGAAGGCGGTGGAACAGCTGACCTCCCTTGAGGTGATCACCCCTGCAAAGAGCGACCTTCACTGGAAGACCTACGCCTTCAACGGGACACCAGCTGAGGTGTTCCGAAAGGCCAAGCAATACCTACGGTCCCCCGTCAGAAAGAGAGTTGGCATAACCCGCAACACTCTCCCCATGGCGCCCGGTGTGTGTCTCGCCGGGGAAACTGCCCTGGCCAAATACACGATGCTGGCGGAGCCTAAACAGGCCGTGTGGGGAATGACCAAGAAAGTGTTCAACGACATGCTGGCGCTTGATGCGTTCAAAGTCATAGATTCGTTGGACGGGATCGAGGAGTGGGTGGAGATCTGGACGTATCCGTCGCTCACCGAAAGACACAACATAGCAGATGCGGCATCGCTGTATCTGAGCTTGGATGAAAACCCTGACGAACGCATTCAGATTGCGTTGGATGAACTCAAGGAGCAAGTCAATTGGTTAGCGTAATAGGCCTGGATGTCTTCGGCAAACACTTCCATGATTTTCGTGATAGCTACGTCCTGATCGGAGGCGTTGCCTCAGCTCTCGCAATGGAGGACGCGGGCGAGGATTTCAGGGTCACTAAGGACCTGGACGTTGTCTTGGTAATCGAAGCACTGAATGCCGACTTTGTTGCAAGGTTCTGGGCGTTCATAAAAAGTGGCGGTTACGAGATCAAGCAGAGAGGCGGCGAGCGTCCAGAACCCATTTTCTATCGGTTCCAAAAACCTACAGATCCCTCCTACCCCGTCATGATCGAACTATTCTCGCGGGCGCCGGAAGGCCTGGAGCACGAAGAGAACGCGACGCTGACCCCCATCCCAACAGACGAATCGGTTTCGAGCTTAAGCGCCATTTTGCTGAACGAGGACTATTACCAGTTCCTACTGTCCGGCCGCCAGCAGGGTGAGGAGCTGACCTATATCGGCGCCGATCGCCTTATCCCCTTCAAGGCTAAAGCCTGGCTCGACTTGTCTCAGCGCAAAGAAAACGGTGAAGGCGGGGCAGACAGTAAGGACATCAGAAAGCACCGGAACGATGTCCTGGCCCTGACCAGTCTGCTGACCGGCGAAGTGATCGAGCTGCCCGAAAGCATCACCGCGGACATGCAGCTGTTCCTAGACCGCCTGGCTACCGAGGATCTCGACTTCAAAGCACTCAAGATCCAGGGTGACCTCCCGACCATTGTCGGCCGTATTGCAGAGTCCTTCGGCCTTCAGGTGACCGCTTAAAGCGAATCGCCCCGCACAATTCGCGCTCGACGTTCAAGTCGGGCGCCATTGCCCTCCCCTAGTTCGATCAATCCGTGATCCTCATTACTTCACGGAAACGGATTCGGTCACCACGAACGAGACCACACCGCCCAACGCAACGCCGTCCAGGCCTTGCTTCCCATCTTTGTCGACCACATAGCCTTTCAGCTCTCGCTGCTCAACTCCGTCGCACGACAGTGTGGCGGTCGCAGCCACATGCTTCTTCATGCTGTTGTTCCATTCGAGGGGGATGCCCAGAGCGCAGTCGCCGCCGGCCAGGACCTGAGAAAAATCATAATCCACCTTGCCAGCCCCACCTGCGCGGTACTCGGTCGGCAGAACAGTGCCAAGCGCAGGATCACCGAGGTGATAGAGTTTTGCGTAGATGACAGCGCCCATTGGGATGGTCACGTTGATCTTTTTGTCATTGCACCCTGCCAGCGACAGAGCGATACAACCGTACACGGCAAGATTTCGAAGTGGTGACATACTTTTTCCAGTTTGAGAATGGGTGTCAAAAGTCAGCAGTGCTAAGCCAGCGGCCATGCGATTCCGCTAACAGTTCAGTTGCCAGCGGCCCTTGGGCCAGGTCTTGTCGACGTGAGCCATGGCCGCTTCCTTGGTTTTGAAGCGCCGGCGCATCACCTGATCGGGATGGCCTGGGTCACTTCGATCACCTGTTATGTACGGCGCCCAAGCCAGCCAATAAGCCGCCTCGGGCTGGTCGTCTGCGCCGTGCGGTTGCGCGACACCGGCCAAGTCACTGCGAGTCCAACTACTGGGGCGAAACTCGCGCCATTGGGGCTCGGTCACGGGCATTTAATCCGGCTCGACCGGGTGCGGATCTGGTTGGAACTGGGCGACGTAGCCAAGCACGGCCGCGACCCGCCGGCCGGTCGCGCTCCCCTTGTCGGTGCACTCGCGGTAGGCTTGGCCACTCTGGACTATTTCCTTAAGCAGCTCGGCGGCCTTGTCCAGGTGCTGCTCGGTTTCGTTGGTGTGCTCGATAAGCTGTTGGTAAGCCTTTTGCGACTCACCATGGCGCCGGTCCATGGCCTGGACGATTTCGAGCAAGCGGTCTGTGCCGATTTCGTCGGTATCACCCAAGCAGAGCCGGTCGCCCTCATCCTGGGTGCATTGGCAGTCGTCGGTCAGCACTTCCGAACTACCGACCCAACCGCAAAGCTTGCACTCGACGGTGTAGTAGTTTCCCACCAGTGGTTCCTGGCCGATGCAGACCGGCATGCGTACCATCTTCTCAACGGTTCTCATCGTGACCTTCCTTGAATCTCACACCGGTTTCAGGTGAGGCGTTTTTGAGTCGGCAATCTGCACTAGCATCGCTGGTTGCATGGTCATCACATCGAAGCCCATCGACTCAAACCACTCGCGATTCATCAGCGAACGGGCTTCGGTTGGTACGTCGAAGAATCCGTTGTCCTCTGACCAGAAGCGGCAACTGACCGGGTGCAACAGATCGAGGTCGAATGAGCCGCCTGGATAGATGCACACGATCAGCTCCCAAGACGCATCAGGCGGCGTTGGCCACTGATACCCTGCTGGCGCTTTGCGTTCACGTTGCCCGCCTTCAAAGCGCCCTGAAAGGCCGTATACGAACGCACGCACCTGCCACATCGCCACCACGCGGCCTTGTGCTTTCTGATCGGCACAGACGCGCTGGAAAGCCTTACGCACCAATGGCTTTGGCAGGCCCCATACAAAGCAGGAAATGCCTTGCTGGTAGAAGGCCTCAAACCCCATTACCGGATACCCCGCTTCGTCGGTCGCTCGATCCAAATAGTTCATGGCTCATTTTCCCTAGTGCGCGACCTGGGCGGCTTTGGCCCGGTCATTAAGTTGCTTGGCCAGCGCCTCGCCGGC
Organism: Pseudomonas sp. NBRC 111131; assembly: GCF_001320525.1. Classification (NCBI taxonomy): domain Bacteria; kingdom Pseudomonadati; phylum Pseudomonadota; class Gammaproteobacteria; order Pseudomonadales; family Pseudomonadaceae; genus Pseudomonas; species Pseudomonas sp. NBRC 111131. Next base: position 84,989 of record NZ_BCBH01000019.1, read on the forward strand.
TGCCGTCAGGTCGTAGTCACCGTGCGCGAATGACACCAGCCCTCGCTTTCGCAGCGCTTCGCAGGTACGCACCCGCGCAGCGTAGGACAATGGGCCATGCACGCCGAAGTCATCCCAGCCCCAGCCGGTCCCCAGCTTCATCAGTACGGTTTTCATCGGCTCACTGAGCTTGGTGGTCACGGTCGATATCCCTACCAGAATGGGGTCATAGGAACGCGCTCGGTCATGAGCTTGTCATTGCCATGCTCAGCACTGAATGCCTCGTACTTGGCGATATTTGCCTTGCAGAACGCTTCCAGCTCATCGGCTGCTAGGCGTGGCGAATAGGCATAGACAGGTTCCGCCGAATCATCCAAAAACTGCTCTGTGCCATCCGCATGGATCACTACGGGTACGCCCCCCAGCAGCACTTCCACATCGGTGATGAAGGGCGCAGTCTCGGCGCCACGGGGATCAAAAATCACCTGCCCCCCGGCCTTCATAGCTTCAAGCAGCAAATTGCGCCGGCCTTTGGATCGCTCGTATTCGATCACAATCACGCGACCATCGGCGTACACCTCAAAATCATTACCGCATGCGTCGCAGGTGTCTGGCCTGCTAGGCCCATCCATCTGCCGGACCACAGCAATCTGGGTCGTGACCGTGTGCTGGCAGGCCGGACACGCAACGTCGAGCGTGCGGCCTGCTGGCCAAGGGTTTACCGCCGCAGTCAGCTTGAAACGGAAATCAGTGCGGCAGCCTGCACAGGTCACGCCGTAGGCGCGAATCGGCGCCAACGAAAAATGCCCCTGTGGGTCTTGCTGTCGCCAGGTCGAGGCATGGAACTCTTCGGTGGTATGGCAGTGCGGACAGGTCACATCAACGCTTGTCGCGTCGGGGTTGATTGGCTGGTGCACTTCGAGCATATCGGACTCAGATGGCATGGTCGCTCATTTCCTTAGTACCACTAGATATTGTGTTGAAAGCAGCTGAAGAGGACACAAGATGTAGTGTCACAGCGTCATTTCCTTCATCGGATCAGAGGGAATGGAGTGGTTCACAGTCCAGCGACAAACGTGACTACTGATCAGACGCAGTGCCCCCCTGCCGATCGTTTTGACCTAGGGCCGGCGCGAGCCCTGCTTCGTCAGTGGCGAAGTACGAAGCATGCGCAGCCCAATTACATTTTGGGCAGGGGATGTCACCGCCATGGCGCAAGGCGCCACCTGGTTCGTCGCAACTGTCCTCATCCCAAAGAAACCCATCAACACACTGCGCGTCGGGATAGGACGCACCGAAATGCCGACCTTGGTAATCGCAACCCAGAGCTATACCAGAGATCACACACCCTCCTTAGCAACATAAAGCAAACTGATACATAACACGTATGCGTAATAAGATGGTACCACAGGTCGAGTGCTGGGGCAGACCAGGAAAGAGGGGACAGATCATTTCAGGCCGGCAGTGCAGGCGTTGTAGCTTCACAGAAAAGCTGGCTTCACAAATAGTTGACCGGCCGGGCTCCAAACTAGGTCCCAGCGGTCACCATCAAGCCCGCTTCCGCGGGCTTTTTTGACTGGAACTCCTGCAGAAGCGCCCTCCTCCGCTAAGTAGGAAAGGGCCGCCAATGGAGAGGCGTGGAGGATGGGGGCGGTGATGCGCTCCTGCGCACCTCATTCTTCGCTCATGCACTCAACCTAGCGCCACCGATAGGCGGCCTCTGCAGGGCTCACGCATGGGCCCCAGGCCCCTTTGTCGCTGACCCCAACAGCAGCACCAAGCGACAGGGTATAGTTGACAAGACGAAATCTTATAAAAAACAAACGTCCACGATTCATGGAATGTGGACGAATGACATTTCTTTTATTCCGGAACGTCAATATTTTTTGACCATTTCTGATCGACGGAGGAAATTTCTCAACCAGAATGCATTGAACCCTTCCGCGGATGCCGGCCTCTAGCCTGGCAACGAAGAATTTTCTTGACTATTTAATTAGTACCAAGAGAATGTTGTCCACGATTCATGGAATGTGGACACGCGGAGAAAAGCCAGTTATGAAGAGTCAAGACATTTTGTTGCTTTTCAAAATGACTAGCCTGCACGCTCAAGAGGAAAACCTGTTTGGCCGCATGGAATTGGAATCTACCTCTGAGCATGTGAGAAACATTCTCAACCCAGAGCCCCGTTGGTTGGCGTCAGTTAGCGGCCAGGTAGGTGAGGTGCTGTCTCAGTTGCTGCCGAATGACGAAGACACGGTATTTCGGCCACAAGAACTCGATTCACCGATGGGCGATTCTGACCGATGGGAGGGCTGGTCGGATGTGGTGCCGTCGACCCCAGTAACGAGCTGGAGCGAAAACTATTCCTTGCGGGCGCTCTCTGCGTCGCTTGGCCTCAGTAAAAGTGAAGTCTCCAACGCCATGGCGCGTTGTCGCAATGCCGGCCTTCTTACCAGCGATTTCGACACCGGTCTTCCAAAGGTGAATCGACGTGAGCTGCTGAAGGTTGCCGAGCACGCTCTGAAGTACTTTTTTCCAGTAAAGCCAGGTGCAATCGTCCGTGGCATCCCTACCGGCTTTGCTGCGCCAGCCCTTTCGAAAAGCCTAAAAAGTGCTGGCGGACTGATACCTGTCTGGCCCGACCCACTGGGCAGCGAGCGAGGCCAGTCAATCGAGCCCCTCTACAAGACGGTGCCCGAAGCGGTAAAAATAGATAGGACCCTTTATCATTACCTCGCGCTTGTAGACGCGATCCGCGTTGGCGGCCCAAGGGAGTGTGGCGTGGCTGTCAACATACTGAAGGCAGGGATGGGGGTGAAGTAATATGGCATCGAATGCGGACCACAACTACGAGCTTATCTCGTTTGTGGCTGATGGTTTGGGCGACGAGTTTTTGGCTGAGTGTGCCTTTGTCGGTGGATGCACAACCGCTATGTTGGTCACCGATAGCGCAGTGCTGGACGACATCCGATTCACCGACGATGTCGACCTGGTGATCGAGCTAGCAGGCATTTCTGCCTGGGAAAAGCTTACAGTGCGTCTTGCAGCGAAAGGCTTCAAGATCACTGGGGAAGATGATGTGAACTGCCGGTTCAGGTTCAATGATGTCATCGTCGATGTGATGCCAAGCGACGCGTCTATTCTCGGCTACGCTAACCGCTGGTATGTAGAGGGACTGGCTCAAGCGGTACCATTTGAGCTACCTAGCGGTCGGGCAATTCGAATCTTCAAGCCAGCATTCTTCTTGGCAACTAAGCTCGAAGCCTTCAGTGGTCGGGGTAACGGCGATCCGTACCATAAGGACGTCGAGGATATCATCATCCTCCTAGACGGACGCCCAGAGCTATTGGCAGAGGTCCGTGAAGCCGGCGAAGAGCTCAGGCAATACGTTGCCGAGTGTATTGGCGCTCTGGCAAAACTTAACGGCATCGATTATGCAGTTGAGAGCTCAGGCTCTGTTCGAGCCAACCCTGGGCGTGCCAAGCTCATTCATCAACGCATGAAAGACCTGAGCGCGCTCGCATGAGATATCAAACTAGGTCCGTAAAAGGGCATGACCGAGCAGCGAACCACGACTTTGCAGCCGCCGAGATCCATGGGGCACGAGGCCTTTTTGTCATTATGGATGGCACCTCGAAACCAGGCAGCGGTCAGCTTGCGCAAGGCTTGGCACAAGGCGTGATTAGAGCCTATCTGAGCAATGTAGCTCAGGGCGCAGATGACTCCAGCCCAGAACAAGTTCAACAATTGCTCAACGGTATCTTGGTGGATATGCACCGTCAGCTATTCACAAACCAGACTGGCACCACCAGCTATCTGATCGGTGTCGCATCCCAGGGCCTACTCACCGTTGCTTATGAGGGTGATTGCGCCTGTGGGATGGCTGGAAACGACGGCAATATCGAATGGTTTACTCCTCCACACTGCCAAGCAAACTGGAAGCGCGACAGATCGCACCGCGAATTGGCGTTGGATCCTGCACGCAATCTGGTTACCCGCAGCCTCAGAGCAACACGCGCTCCGAGTCCTGATTTTTTACGCCAGCCGGCACCGGCGGGAACTCGTTTTGTCTTCGCCACAGATGGGTTCTGGGCCGAGCTCACTGAATCGCAGCAAGCTGCTGCGATCAATGAGCCAGCTGGGGACATTGCTGTCGTGAGTGATGATGTCACTTGGATTGACGTGAGAATGTGAGTCCTGCCGAGCCAACTATTGGGTGGATCAGATAGGCCTTTCTCATCTGATCTTTGAAAACTGATGGGGGCTATCGCCAAAGAATGACCTTGAGGCAGCTTTTGCTGAGCCTGCAGAGTCACCATTTTCGTGGCTCTACAGGCGTGCCTCCCCTGCCCTTTGCTTCAAGCCCCTGGTTAAATGCCTTGCGAGTTACGAAAAGCACGGAATCGCTCGCAGGCTTCCTGCGACGAATCACCCAGGTGCCACAGCGTGCCTTCTGACGCTAGATAGGCCGAAGTCTCCTCTTCCCATAGCACGGCAAAGGCAGTCGTCGAGATGAGAAATCCATCGCATTTGCCGTCCATGACAGCGTTCTGCAGCACGTTTCTGTGACTCTCAATAAACTCTGAATTGAACGCGCTCAGTACGCCTCTCGCATCAGCTTTGTTAGGACCACTCACGACTTTCCCGACAGGGACCAAATCGTCCAAATTGAGGGCAATGATTCCGCCATTGTTGAACGGTGCCAGCTGCCTAGCAGCATGGCTGACACGCTTCTCAACCCCGAGCGTTGACCAGATCTTCTTGCATGCGATCGGGTAATCGCCCATGCCGAAGTCAACCAGGATATCTGGCTCTGCAGCTTTGGCCGTAAGCCCACGGTTCTTCAAGTCGGAAAGCAGCACCAGCTCCCACAGAGCGTCTTTCCCTTGGTGAGAGTTGCTCCGATCGTGAGGCTGCATTACTCCGCCGGCCATGCGCTTGAGCGCCTCTTGAATCCCTGGTTCATCTGGCAAATTGGTGACTGCATCAGCGAGACGATTCACGTACGCCGCTTCCCACACCACCCGGTCATCCGGCTTCACCTGGTCAGCCCATGCCCGGCTCAGCTTGTCGGCCTGACTGAGCAACTGACAAAGCGCGCTCCCGGACCGAAGCCTGATGTTGCGCTGCACCAGCACGGCCCTGACTTGCTGGGCTTTAGCAGCAATCTCTTCGTAGGTGTCTACCCAAGCCTTGCTCATAAGATCGACGGGCTTCACTTCACAGCTCCTTTGGAGATGGCTCATGGATTCACTGGAACAATGGCGGTGATAACTGATTCGAGCGCTGCTTTCACCAGTGGCAGAATGAGCTTTCGCCCATCAGCACTGTGCCAGACCGGTTGCCAACTCGCACCTTCAATGGAAGGGAGAACGAATTTGCCCGGCCTGCGCTAGCCGAGTACCTGTCGGTGCAGGCCGGCGGATGGCCTCAGGGCAGCTGGAGCGCCCCATTACCTGCATGGCTGGGCTGGATGTCTTTGAACCCGGGATGCTCCAGGTCGACCGTCAAGCTGCTCTCAGCGAAATCCTTTCCCACATACTTCTGTGCCCAGGACCGGCGCTGATCCGGCGTTCTGCATGCACACGCACGCTCGTGGCGGCTGAGCCAGGCCTTGCAGAGCCTCTGCATGTCGCGCTTGAAATCGGAGACCAGTCGATACTCAGCCCCACAGTACGAGCACTGAGCAGTTCCAGTGTTATGTGCCATAAATCATTTCCGAGTGACGGGCGCCCGAAGGCCCGCCCTGCTTCTGGTGATATGCATCTTGGCGCAGGACCGCCCGTACTGCACGTGTTCGCGAGGACTCAAACGGGTTGTCCGGTGGCGCTTGCCGCAAGTCCTTTGCAGCCAGGCTGATTTGCCTGATGCGGGATCGCAGCCAGTTGGCATCTGCCGTGTAAATGGCATCGGGATTGTTGGCCAACAGGGCGCGCAGTTTATCGCCTAATTCGGCGTTGATCACCACTCGCCCCAGCAGGTGAAAGTCGTGATGGTGCAGCGTTGCACAATCCTCAGCACTCATGGCCGCTAGATTGGATGGGATCCCCGCGCAGAACTGATCTGTTTGAAAGATACGCTTGGCATGCGCCAGCATCACACCCGCTGAGAGCTCCCCACACTGCAATGGAATAATCACACGAGCGCCGGCCATGATCCACGTGCGCACTCGCTCTGCATGCACAGCCCACAAGTCGAGGGTTGCCGATTGGTCACCGATGATGTCCGGCGCCACGATGCTAAGAGCCCCTGGGAAGTCTGTCCGCGCCAGCACGCATTCGTACGTGAAAAACACTTTCTCCCAGCTCACGAGCTCGCCCTTCTGGAAGGCTGAAAAGGCTCCGGAGTCGATGAACACGGAACCTCCTGCATTCAGGTGCCGGGGAAGCGTGCCAAAGATTTTCAGGCTATCCAGCAACGTTGCAACTACCCCTACGGGGACGCCCTCATCAACCGCAGCTCGCAGGTCCTGAGAACTGGACATTCCAGAATGAAAGGCAACGCTCCAGGTCAATGGCATGATCTTGATTCCCCCTGCTGCGCACACGAACCCCGCGGCGCTTACACGGCATCGACCCAGCTCGCTGGCTGGGGATGCGTGGTTCAGGGAGATCTAGATGTGCACCGCAGTTTGATCGTTCGTGATGCGGACCTGGCCTGCTACAGAACAAGGTGGATGATCAATCCAGCCCCCGTAGGCTGCTAAGTCCATAGTCATCGCGCAAGATTCGCAGCTGCTCCTTGTCCATTTCGTCTAGGGCCGAGCAGTTTGCGTCGGCTAGGCCCTGCCGGCGCAGCAGATCAGCTGCATCACCTCTGTCATAGATGTAGCGCGACAGGTCCGCGGCGGCGAGGAGAATACCGACCTGCAGCTGAGTCGGTTTGTTGCGAGGCTTGCGCTTGGCGACAGCCATGAGGATGTCCTCGATCGTGGTGTGAGCCGGTCAGGCCCTGGGTGGATGTACCGGACAAGGCCGGCGCGGGCCGTACTGAGGCGGGCAAGTGCAGCTCATGCCTTCGCGAGCGCCTCGACCAGAAGCGCATCGAACTCGTCCACCGCCAGCGGCACCCAGCGATCATCGATCAGCTGGTCGTGGTACCACTTGAGACCCGCGTAGGACACCCGCACACAAACGCCGCCCAGTATTACCAATGGCACCTGGCGTACAGACGCTGGCAGGATTACCGGGGGAATGTCAGCAACAGAGGCCTTCACAGCGAGGTTTTCCATCGCCTCACGCAGGGCGACGGCACTGACCTTCTGGGCCTGAGAGTTGCCAGACAGGGCAGTACGCAGAGTCTCGACGGCGGAGCAGGACCCGCGGTCATCGCCATTGCACCGCGCCACAAAGTCGTCAAGCCACAGCAGCGCCTCTTCAACATCGCCAGCACAGGCCGCCGTTTGAGTGTCATCACCAGGCTGGCTCTGAGCGGACTGCGACGCCCCTTGCTCGGTGAGCCATGCCGCTACGTGGTCGGCGCTCATAACAGCCAAGGTTTCCGAGCAATTATCACAGCCCAGAACCAGCTGGCAGCGAATGTCGCTGGTGCGCAGTCGCCCGTGCTGCGCATCACTGATGTTCTGGTTGTGTGTCTGCCAGCTCAGGGCCTTGCTTCCGCACTCGCGGCATTCGGTAATCTTAGTGATGCTCATGCTGTGCCTCCTGCAGGCGTTCGACATCTGGCAGCAACTGCGCCAGCGGGTCAGTGGTGAAGCTGTCTTATCGCGGGTACCGGACCGGCGAACCGGGCCGATGTGATTAGGCTGGGCCGCGTGGCACTTCGTAGTACGAGCTGCGTAGCCGGTTCACGGTATAACCGCGGCGGCGCAGCGCCTCGACAACCGAAGGGCCGTTGCCGGTGTAGCGGCCAGTTGCAAAGCGCAGAGTGACCCCATGTGCCTTGCAGTGCTTGAACTCTTCAATCAGGCGCTCAGTGTTGGTCATGATTCGTCCTCCTACGCCGCCGCCAGGCAGTCGTTCCAAAGTTGTGGGTCCGCGTACATGAAGTAACCGGGCTTGTCCGGATTGGCCACGCAACGCCCACCCTTCTGCCGGTACGTTTGGTAAGCCCGGGCAACGCGAGACTTCTGCACCTGATCTAGCCGGCGTATCTCCGCCTTAATCTCCAGGTCGAGCGTGAAGCCCTTCGCTGGCGCCATGGCGCAGGTTGTGCCGAAGTGACGTATCTCGTTGGTTTCGCAGTCCTCGATCCAAACCACACGCTTGAGGCCTTGCTTGCCGCAACATTCGCAGTGCGATTTGTCGTCGTTGATCCCGAGAAATTTGAAGCGGCTCATGGCGTGCCCTGATGAGTGACTGAGCCAAAAAGTTAAACTATAGGGCAACAAATAGCAATACAGATTAAACTATATGGCAACCTTTTCTCTTCCATGCGAAGCCTTGCTCAAATCGCCGGTTTCACATCAGTCCGTGAGAAAAGCTCAATATTTCACAGTGAAAAGCCCTGAACGCAGTCCAGGGCCTCAAACGGCTGCCTTACCGGCCAAACACACGGTCAAGCACAGGCCTTGACTCGATGATCGCGGTACCCAGCTCATCGACGGTCGTAGCGCCCGTCAGGCGGTCCTCGACTGCGGACAGGTCGGTAAGCAGCTCGTCGTTGCCACCCTCCTTGTAGAGCGTGCTCTGCACAGCTTCGAAGGTCCGCAGCAGATCGCGGTGGGTGTCCTGGAAGTTGCTTTCACTGCCAGAGACGGTTGCCTGGGCCCAGCTGGTGAGCGGGTGGTGGCGAGCCTCCACCTTACCGGGGCCGAACATGCGGTCGTAGGAGCGCTGCACCAGGCTTTCAATCAAGAGGCCGTTGTTTCTGTCATCCATTCGTATGCTTCTCATCGTGATGACGTGATCGTCACGTCGTGGTGATGATGCCAGGCGCACCCGGCATCGGTTTCGCCGATCAGCGGCAGCTCTGTATCGGCGGTCTCTAAAGGGTCTTCAGCATGGGGCACCGGCTGATCTGGCGCCCAAGCCGTAGGCCTAGGTCGATCAGCCTCATTCTGTCGCCAGCTGCGACACGCTCAGGCCTACCGCGACGGGCCGTACCCAGATGGGCATGCTGCTGAGCATGAAGGTTTCCCCTTGGGCTGCCAGCAGCAATGTCGTGCCCATGACATGCCCGATCGCCTCCGCCGCCGCCGGCGGAACGGCGTTGCCAATCCGCTCGCGCCAGGCCTGATCGCTCAAACCGTCCAACTCCAACTGCTCCTCGGGCTCGACAAGGCTTTGCAGCGCTGCCAGTTCCAGAGTCGTGAAGGGGCGGTGCCAGGTCCCGTCGAGCGACTCGATAATGCAAGTGAGCCTGTCGTTGGCCTCTGGGAGCCGGGGATCGGCTACGCTCCAACGGCCGTTGTCATGCTTGGCGCTTGCAGAGACGGCTCCCGCTGAGCCCTGCCACGGCACCACGCCGTAATGCCCGCCAGTCAGGTAAGCGTCGCCCTTTGTGCGTTTCATGGCCGGTCGGGGATCGGCGACGCTGAATGTGCCTTGTCCTGGGCTTTTAACTCCAATGACGGCACCGCTGGTGTCCTGCCATCGGCGAACACCATACTGCTGGTACTGCAGGGCGCCAGCTTTGGCTCGCGGATCTGCAACCGAGAACGCTCCGTTTGTTGGGTTCGATCGGCCAGCCACCGTGCCCATGCTGTCATTCCAGCCATGTACTCCCATGTATCCCGATCGGTACCCTGGAACAATGATCAAGTCGCGCAGGTAACCATCCTGGATCGCGAGATCATTCAGGCTGCGCCAGTCTTTTCCGGCTTCGACCAAGGCCAGGCGGACCCAAGTTTTCCATTGCAGAGCCGGCACCCGGTGCATAGGGCCAGCCTGCTCGATATCGCCGGCCAGAGGCATGCGACCGAGGATGTCACCTACAGCACGAAGGCTCTTCTTCTCTGGCTCATACAGGAACGACGGCACCTTCTCGACGTGGCGAGCCACCAGCAGGAATCGCTTGCGGCTTTGAGCCAATCCGCCGATGACCCCACAGTCATGGGTGGTTTCGGCGACGGCATATCCATAGTGGCTTAGCAGAGCGCCGATCTGGTCCAGCAGATGGCGGCCACGATTGGCCAGGCGTGGGACATTCTCGAATACCAGCATTGGTACAGGGTCATCCCGCCACGCCTCCGCCATCAGCCAGATACAGCGCAGAGTCAGCTCGTTCAAGGCCTGGTACTTCGGGGTCAGGCTCATCTTCTCCGACAACAACCCGCTGGCGCCCTTGCATGGGGAGCTGATGAAAACGGTGTCGGGCCGGCGGTTCTGGGCCGCACGGCGGATGTCCTCTGGGAGTGCCTCCCGCCATCCGGCTGGCGGCTCCTTTCCGTGGAAGCGGATGTACTGATCACGTGTGAAGAGATCCAACAGCGTGCCTTCAACACCGGACAATCGCTTGAAATCGGCGAGGCCGGCCGGGTCAACGTCAACGCCTCCCAAGCACTCCCATTCAGCTTGCACGTTACCGACGATGGGCTTTGCCCGGTTGAAGCCCTTGGCGCCACCCCCCAAGCCGCAGCAGAAGTGGAAATGGGTGAGGATTTTTTTGATCAGCATGCAATGTCCTACGAGAGTTGAGTGGCGCCCGCCAGGTGGACTGGCTCCCCTGGTTTACCTACGGACCGGACCAAAAAATTAAACTATAGGGCAACCTTTATCAATATTTATTAAACTATATGGCAACTTTTATCTTCGTCCAAAACGATCTCCGTGGGTTACGCTCTCCCCTGGAGGCCAAAAAAAATCCGGCCAGTAATGGCCGGATTGGGTGTAGCGTTCGTGAGCTCTGCGCGGTGCAACGAAGCGCAGGCTAAAAGGGCGGGTTCCTAAGATAGTCGCAGTATTGCGCGTCCAGCAGAGCCGCTGGTGAAGGCTCGATCGCAATCAAGGTCCATTTACCATCGATACACCGGCCTACCTCCCCATAATTGAGACCGGGCAAGTCGTAGCTTCGCTCGATCGTTGCCCAGTCCTCGGGGTACTGTGCTTTGAAGGCCTTCCGGAAAGACTCGTTGCCGTAACTGCCCATGATGGTTACGACAGCAGAGAACTTCTCATCTCGATCGCTGATCAGCTCTATTGAGCTGGCCATCAGTTTGGGTGCCGCCTGTTCGTTGGGTGTGCGCATGCCATGATCTCCATTGGCAAATATCTGCCAAAAGCAGCCTTGTATCGGTGCGATGTCGACAGCCCCATCGCATTCACTGGTCAACTCGAAATGGGCAACACCAGCCGATAACGAAACCTGGCGCCACAGTGCACACTGAACAAGAAGGGGGTCGGCACCTATCGCAAGCTCCGATCCTTGGCCGTTGGGCCTCTGCAGTTCCCTATTCCTCCCGGTCGAGCTCAGGCGTTCTGTACGTTTTCCACTGCAGCAGCGTGTACCGCCCGAGCTTCACCTTCGTCTCGGTTACCACCTGGCCAAAGGCGTAGTTACCGACCTCGGTCACCCAGACCGAGATCAAGTTCTGCCCCAGGCCGGCCCCGAATAGCCGCTGCAGCAGTGTGCGCCGGGTAGGCGCTTCTGCGAGTGGGGTATTGCTCATAGTCCACCTCAGTAAGCCGTTGTCCCGATGACGCCGAAATGTGCCATCGCTAGTGTCAGTTGCCAGCCCCGTATCCCTCCCGCGGAAACGCTGGGCTGGCGCCATTCGAAATGTGCCATCGTTAGTTTCTGGTGGTTCGTATGGCACATTTGGTCAAGTCAGTAGCAGAAGGGCCCGCCAAACTGCCACGTGCACGACTAGAGTACATTTGTACTCCTAGCGCCAGCAGCTGATCCTTCAGCCGCCCGATCGTTCAAAGGAAGACAGTGGGAGCATGCGCCTTGGCCTTCCCCCTTCTTGGCCGCGGGGAGCTCTTATTCTGTTCGGTCTTGCGCCCGTTCCCAGAGCTGCTCAAGTTCACGCCGTAGAGCTCACACAAGCTCGCGAGCTGCTCGGCCGGTATCAACCGGTGCATCTTGCTGAGCCGCAGCAAGATGGCCTTCGGGGTGCGCTTGTGTGCGGTGGCAAGCGTGTCGATCGCTTCGCCATTCCGGTATCCCGCAATGAGCCGCTGGTCTTCGTCATCGGTCCACTTGCTGCCCTGGGCCGTCGACTCGGTGCTCCCACTGGCAGTGCGGCTTGCTTTTGCCGGCTGCTGCACAGGCTCGGCTTCCCGTGCTGGCGCCTGCGCCAGCTGCACTGGAGCGGCAGGAAGTTCTGAATCAAGTACCGTCGACAGCATGGCCAACCACCTGGTGCGATCGGTGTCCCGTGAGTGGTGGAAGCCAACGCTGCCGATCACCACCATGGGGTTCACGTTCAGCGCTGCAGCGATCTGCCACGCGTGATAGTTGTCCAAGAGATCCTTGCCGGTGCGCCAGCGGGAGAACTGGGTCTGGCTGACACCGAGAAACTCTGCAGCCGAGACATCGCCATGAAACCCTTTGACCACCTTCAGCTGGTCGAGCCAGTTAGCAGCGGTCTTGACCAACTTCACATGTGGACTATTCGTCTGGTTCGAGAATGGCGTCGACCGCTTGGCTCGCTGCGACAACGCTGCGGCTCCCGCAGCTGCGGCCAGGCGTAAGTTTGCAGTGATCGGTACACGCTCATCACCGCACTCAATCCCGGCTTCGTCCAAGCCGGCCGACAGGTTGATCAGGATCGCGATGGATCGATTCGTCATCTCATCTTGTTTGGCCATGCCCCCTCCCCTGGATCCGCTGAGGATCGCTACATGCTGCCCCGGGATACCGAGGGCCGCCGCCTGAAAATGAATCATAACGGCAAAAATGATTCTTCACACGTACCTATATGCTAACAGATGCAAATCAAGCTCATCAGAGATTGTCAGATCCGCGTGTGGAGGGGCGGATCGCGGTGACGATCTGCAAGTGACTCACTAGCCCATCTGATCCGTTCATGTGCTTGGTCTAGTCAAAGACTCAAAACGCAGCTTAGAATCTGCTGCGGCGCCCAGCAGACGCCCGCTACCCGTCCTCGCGAAGCTGCACGAGCAGCACTGCCAGCTAATCAAACTTCGGACCATGACTTTGGCCCTGGTGCATAGCGGTGGACGGGTGACGCTGCAACAAGTAGGGCCGGAGAGAACTCGTGGCCACCGAAAACACTCGACCTACCACCCTTGCGGGTATCAAGCGCGTAGCCAAACTCATCAAGCAAAAGGAGAGCATCCCGCATCATGCTGCTCTTGATGAAGCGGCGCATAAAGCTGGATTTCACAACCTGCGACATGCCCAGTCAGTTCTAGGCAGACCCGCCCAGCTACACCAAGCTTTTGTCACTTTCTACTGGAAAGAGCACGGCGAAAGTCCAGAGCCCTTTCAGGATGGCCCTGTCCTGCGATCAGGGCGGACCACCCTTTCATTCCGGCTGCCCTCCCCGTTGAGGGAACTCCTGCCCCGACGGTCAATAGAAAGGACAATCTACTTGTCCAGTTTTCGGCTGGAGGCGGACGACCATCTCGAACTTAGAATGGATTCAGCGGACTGGTACGAGGGCCTGAAGATGGCACAACGGGCCGCACGCGCACTTAATTTCATGGCTGTGACAGGGCTACGAGCCCCTTCTGCTAACGAGATGGCAGGACCAAGCCTGGATCTCTCCGAGTATGCAGACCACCGCTCTCACTGGTACGACGATGAGTCGAAGTGCATTGTCATTCTGGATGAGCCGTACCCACACTTGCTCCAAGATGAAATCGACTGGGCAGAAGAGCACGGGTTTCATACGGTAGGTGTACGTTGGAGGGGCGTCTATTCCGCCAGCAACACACCACGCCTACATTCGGTATCGAGAACTCTGATCTCACGCTTGGCCAAGAAGCTCAAAGCCTTGGAGACCAGGTTAAAGGTTGAGGAATGGACACACGAGACCCAGCCATACGAAAGCTCATTCATCAGCCCGGCTAGAACTCTCAGCGGAAAGCGGAAGCTACCAAGGATGATGCCAGCCCCTGAAGGTGTGGAGCGGGCCGGCGCTGTGCCATGTGGCCCCGGTGAGGCAGGTTATCGCTCACATTGGCGACCTGCTCGGCGCATGGACCTAGACAAGCACTTACAGATTGGCCCAATCCTGGAGAGACTCACGTTATCAACGGGCTTGGGCTTGGAGTCTGGACTAACCCGTATCCGCCTGACCCTGAACAAATGGTTTGAGGAGGAGTACAAGGATGCAGACCTTCCCGACAAGCAGATGCGACAGGACTACTACTCACCTGCCCCTACCGCCATCAAAGGAACTGCAGATGCCCTGGCAGAGCTCGCGGTGGTCAGACAGATCGTTGTAGAAGGGTACCAAGACTGCAAACCCAAGAGAGATCTCCTGGACCGCATTGGTAGGTGCGAACGGAAAGTCCAGCGGTCCGCTTCCCGTAGAAACCCGTAGCCTCCTGCTTCACAGCCGGCTTCCAACAACAAAGCCCGCCAAGGCGGGCTTTGCGAGCCATGTGAGGCTCAGTGAGCAGGGTTGAAGATGAGCACACCGATACCGACCATGAGGAGGAGAATACCTATTCCTCCCATCGTTGCTGCAGCATCCAGCGCGAAGTACTGCTCACATGCAGCGCCTGATACCAAGAGCCCCAGCGAGGTCACCAGCAAGGCTGCTATTCCTCTGATTAAGATCACCGCCACGCAAGCCAGTATCAGCAGTGAGAAGCGCTCTGGCGTTATGTGGAGCACCCAACTCACCATCTCCCGACCCACAAGCACTGGACCGGAGAGGAAGACGCCCACCGCGAGGGAGAGGAGGCCCAGGGCCCGGTACACCGCGTTGCGGTTTACGGCAGTCACTGATTTCAACTCAAATTTTTGCATTGCCGGTTTTCCCTTCTGTTCAGTGCTTACTCGGCGTAGGCGTCCAGTTGCTTCTTCATCTCAAGACGTTGCGCATCGAGCATCTGATTGAGCTGATCCGCTTTGAACACATCGAAGGGAGCTCGTACGAAGGCCAGCACCTCGATCGGCGCCGAGGACTGGCGATCGACCTTGCTCGACTGACCGGAGCTCGCGCTGCCTGGCAGCCCCAGCATCTCGGTACAGGCCCGGCTGGTGTAGTCGTAACACCCCACCTTCGCCTCACCTGCCAAAACAGCGCTCCGGAAAGAGACGCTCGGGAAGATGGTGGTACCACTCACAACCCCAGCCATGATCAGTACCAGGCCGAAGGCACTGCCCGCAAATGCGCGAAATGCCCCTACCAGGAATGCGAACAAGCTGACACCGGACGCAATGAACGAGATGGCTGGGGGATTTACTAACCAAGAGGCATGTTTCAGATCATCGGGGCTCACAGGAACCTTGAAGTTCAGGACGGCGGTGCTGATGGCAGCAAACACGACGTACAACACCAACGCTGCCAGGAAGACGCTCGCGAAGATCAGTGATCCCTCGCCTGCCTTACCCGGCGTGTGATCGAAGTAGTCATTGGAAGAATCGTGGTCACTCATGATGTTCACCTGCTGGATTCGTTAATCAGGGATTGGGGAAGGATTCGGGTCTACAGTTTCAGATCCCTGCGGATCTCTCGGGCCGACGGCATTCCGCGGTACCGGTGCACCGAAACCCCTACAGCCTTCATCAACTCGTCGCGGCGCCGGTCCTTTGCCTTGGCCTTCGAGTTGTTGTGCGTGGAGTCGTCGACCTCGACCAGCGCCACCGGCTTGAGCTTCTTGTCGCAGAGCAGGAAGTCGCAGCGGTTGTGGGCGACCATATGCCTTGCATGGTTCTTGTCCGTGAGAGCGGCGGCCTTCACCTTGATGAAGGCACCGAACACCACCTGGGGCGCGATGACCAGGTCGTCGCGAACTGCCTCCCTGAGGCGCCAGAAGAAGTCCTGCTCGCGCTCGGTGAGCAGGGGGATGCACTGGTAGTGCTTGGTTGAGTAGCCTTTGCGACCCTTCAGCATCTTGAGGGCGACGTACCCGATGGCGCAGGCCACCAAGAGCGGGACACCCAACCCGTCCAGGCCATTGAAAATTGACATCCTTCCTCCTTGTTTAATTCTTTACGCGTACCAATACGCTTGATGGTTAAAAAACGGCGAGTAATCCGCCTGTGATGTTGGTCAAGTAAATGTGGTTAAGCTTCCAGCTCGGGAGGAGCACCGCCGCCCCGCTCCGTCAACAAACCTGCCCAGGGTATTGCTCGTTGGGCGTGGAACCGTTAGGGTGAGTTACCCCCTCCTAGCGACACGCTCGTGTCGTGCAACACCTCTCTCCAAACCTCCCGTAGCCAAAGCAAGTCACCGTCCTGCAATCATGCGCGCCGACTTGACCAATCCCACAAACGAACTATTCGAAGCCTGCCCGCCTGGCGCGATCATGAGCGCCAGCAACGCCGCTAGATGTGATCCTCCGAGAGGTGCCCGGTGACCGCCGGCAGCTGATGCGAGGGTTCGACACCCACCGCCCGCTTGCCCCGTCGAGAACCCCGGCCTTTCACCTCGCCCGCGGCCGCCGCCTCTTTCACCGCCCGGGCTGCCATGCCCTCATTGACCATGTCCAGAATTTCCTGAGACATCCGCTGCTGCACAATGCGAGAGTTCCCCATGCGGTTGTTCGCATCGGTACGCTCGGCATCCGCAGCCTTTGCCCATTCCCTCAGGACGTCCCGGGCCTCGCCGATGCTCCCCTTGATCTTGACGAAGATCTCGAACATCAGCGGGTCAATGGATACGGATGACTTCCTGGACACGCCTCCCGCTTCACGGCGGTAGAAGATCCGGATGAAATCGTCAGCCATGCCAGCCCCCAGCACCTATCAGTAGGTAGTCCATCAGGCCACATCCAGGTGAAGGTCACTGACCAGGCGCCAGGTGATATCTGGGCAACCGATGAACAAGCCACCATGCAGGCGGCCCTGGCGAACCATTGAAGCCACGGTGTCGGCCGCCTCGGATACGGAGACACCGACAACGCCAGCGATCGCCACCGCGGTCAGTGCGGCATGGCGCAGGATGGCCAGCTCGATGCGCGACTCAACCACATCGCCTTCGAACAACAGAGCGGCATCGGCGCCGACAAGCTCGACCACTTTGGAGTGCGCCCCCGCGCCGGTGGTAGCAGCGAAGGAATCGGCCTCTTGTTCAGGGCTCACAACCAGCACGAGCCCCCCTGCTTGTTCGGTGTGCTTCGCCACAGGTCGTACCGCTTCACCCACAACCCCAGCGGCCTCGCAGTAACGCAGCACTGCCTGGATCTGCTCATTCACCTCAATGGATTCCATCGCACGGGTCAGTGCCACGTACAGCAGGTGGAGTTCTTGGCGTAACTCCGGGGTATCCAGCACCAGCGGCAGGCCGGCATCGGTGATCAGGTTGAGGAAGTCGCTCAGCAGTACGACCTGCGGGAACTCCAACCCTTTCGAACGGTGGGCAGTGCACAGAGTGACGGTCGCATCCTTGATGTCGCTGACGCAGGCATCCTTGATGCGCTGTACCAGGCTCGGGATTTGATCGCCGTACTGCTTGGCAACACTGATGAGGGCGTGGATCTCTTTGTCATCGGTGTCGTTGGCATAAGCCTCCAGATCCTGGAGCGAGCGGAACGCACTGAGCAAAGGATCGCGTAGACGGACACCCGTGTTGGCGCGCAGGTGGTGCACTTCAACCAGCTTGTCGAACGGGTACTCGTTGACGCCACCCACGAAGTGAAGACGCTGGCCTTCCAGCAACTGGACCGCACTGGCGAACAGCTTCGCATTGGTGCGCCCGATGATCGCGTAAGGCTTGGTGCGGTCGACGGCGAATCGGGTAGTCAGCTCATGGCGCGAACTGCGCACTGGGTCCTGCTCGCCGGCGAACTGACGCAACAGCATGGTGGCGAGCTCGGCAATGCCGGCGCCATAACGGTGGCTCTCGCTCAGCGTTACGACTTGATCGAACTGCGACGGCTCGAAGGTGTTGTAAGCACCTCGGAAGCCGAAGATGGCTTGGAAGTCATCACCGGCCAAGCGCAGTGGGCAGCTCTGGCGCAGGATCACCGCTGCAAAGACCGGATTGGTGTCCTGGTACTCGTCCAGCAGGATCTGGTCGTAGCGGTGGCTCAGGTCCGGGTCACCCAAGCTCCACAGTTTCAGGTAGCCGTCGTGCGGCATACGCAGGGGGGTGGATTCCAGAAACTCTGCTCGCTCGGCTTGGCTTTCGCCGCACCCACGAGACCACTGACGCAAGCGCTGCAGATCCGCCCACACATGCTTCGCCCATTCCGCAGCCTTCTGACGGTCATCGCCAACGATCTTTGTGGGCACGTGCGCAGCCAGGATCTCCCGATCTGCCGAGACCATGAAGTTGTGCAGAGTGACGTACAGGTGGCGAGCAAAGGCCATGGGGATCTTGTACTGCTTGGCCAGTTGGGACGGATGGAGATCATCCTGCTTGCCAGTCTTCTTGAACTGGCCACCGACCTCCCAAGCAAGCCCATGGCTGGTCCTGGTGGTGACGTTGGAAGGGAAGCGAGCAGCTGCGTCCTCCTTGTTGGCCTTGCCAAAGGTGACATACAGCAGGCGCTGGTCAGGGAAACGCAGGGCGTGCGCGATGAGCAGCGAGGTCTTGCCGGCCCCCGCCTTGGCGCGGATCAGCAATCGCTTGGCGGTGCTGCCCAGAGCAACAGCCTGGTCTGTGTTTGGGGTGAAAGCTTTCGCGGCCATTGCCGGCCTCCTTGAGGTGCGAGTGGTAGATCAGTCGTCTCGGTTGAAATTGTTGAAGCAGTCGTTGAAGGGGTTATGCCCCTCCTCCTGATCCATGAGCGGGACCTTCTTGCTGCGCTTCGCGTTTGGATCAGCAAACAGGTTGAAGAACACGACCATTGGGATGCTGGCTGCGACCACCAGGAGCAATGAGCCCGCGAACACCCAGCCACCAAAAGCGTGGCGGGCGTATGCAGCAAACAGACAAGCCGCTACAGCCAGAGCAATCGCTCCAACGCCCTTTCCAACCTGTTTCATCACACCGTACTTGCTCATTGCGGCGGCTCCTAAGCACAACCATTTATGACTCAACGATACCTATAGATTTGCATGGATGCAAGACAAATTATAGTTACGTGTTACGAATGCAGGCATAAGCATTTATGGATACTGGCAAGGCAAAGCTCCGGGTGCGAGCACAACCATTTATGACCAGGGGGTAGGAAAAGCGTGGCGCAGGTGCATAACCATTTATACCCATACCAGCCCATAAAAGCCGGCCCCGGCGGCACCCACACTCCGACCAGGGATGGGAAGGAAGCCTGCAGGCAGAGTACTGCATGTAGAGAGCAGAGAGACATGAAGACAATGAAGCACCCTCCCCCGCGAGACACAGATCAGAGAAAAGCAGCTCCAAGCAACCCGAGCTGAGACGGACCTGACCGGGTCACACACCGCACCAGATGAGCAGACAGGTCCTGCATCGCCACCACCGACAGCCAAGCGTCACACGCCGCGAGCCGGATCGCACACAGCCTGCTCAGATCCAACACCACCCGCCACCGGGCGCCACCCATCGCACTCTGCCAACCTGGTCAAACAGCAGCACCGGGCAAGCCAATGGTCGCGAACCGCCGCACAGATCCCACGGCACCTACCACCGACTGCTAGCGATCATCAGAGGCCAGCTGCAGGATCAGCACCGAGCTTCTGCACGGCCGCCGCCGCCGCCCCCGTCGCATCCTTCTCAGCCCGTCGCTCTCCTCCCCCGTCAGATCCTTCTTGGGGTCGCCACCGGCAGCTGGTGGGCTGTATTGCTAGGCGCAACCGAAAGGTCTCCTGGCAGGGACCGGTCATCTGAGACAGAGAGGCACAAATGGTTATGCTGTCGGAGGAAGCAAAAGCGTCAAGCGCGCACCGGCAGCACAGACATCGGAATAATGAAATGCCAATGCGACAGCG
The DNA here is from genome assembly GCF_001320525.1 of Pseudomonas sp. NBRC 111131. NCBI lineage: Bacteria > Pseudomonadati > Pseudomonadota > Gammaproteobacteria > Pseudomonadales > Pseudomonadaceae > Pseudomonas > Pseudomonas sp. NBRC 111131. Next base: position 104,867 of record NZ_BCBH01000019.1, read on the forward strand.
CAACAAGAAGAACCCAAACTAGCGATGGCACAATTCACCAAATAGAACTGGTGCGAGAACAACTGGGCGGTACCACGCAAATCCGCACGCGCATGAGAAGATGTAGAAGTCGCAGTGGAATAATGGAGCTGAAGAAGAGAAGAGAGAAAAGAGAATCTACAGCGGCAGAATGAGCTCAACGCCTCGCAGGGAGAAGGAGCCGGTCGGCGCAGAGTCACAAGCGGCACAGACAGAACTGGCAGGCAAACAACAGCCAGCAGCACGGGCGGACACCCAAACCAAACTTGCACAATGGGGCGTGACACAACGGGCAGCCGCAAAAGAGATTCTGACACAAGTGCCGGCGCCAGAACGAGATCTATGGTGCGACCAGAATAAGAGAAGATGAATGAAGTAAATAAAATTAGATTAAGGGGATGGGCGCGAGGCGGCTCGGATCCAACACCGCCCGGCCCAGGTAAAACTCGGCCCACCACCGAATGCGAATGCAATTCTCCGCAACCAGATCACACTGCGCCCAGCAAGCCCGGGTTCTACTTGGCCAAACCACCGGTAGGCTTCTGGCCCGCTTAACCATAGCCGCGGGTCTCACTGCGCATAACACCGGTTTGCTTCTAGTCCGCTTTGCCCATAGCCCGGTTCCTACTTGGCCTGACACCGCAATGTTTCCGGTTCCGCTCAGCCACAAAAAAGGCCCTGCCGACGTTAATCGACAAGGCCTTCGCGAATCAGATTAAGGTTTACTCGTCCACGTCGAGCTCTCCTTCAAACTTGGTTTCGATCTGGTCCAGCATGCTGCCCACCAATGTCTCAAGAGAAGACAAATCATCCTCGCGTGCTTTGAGCGTTAGCTTTACGCCATGACTCATATTTCGTACTCGTTCGTGCATTTCCGCTCTAAGGTCAAAGAGCTTGGAAACCCTCTCGCACAGGATCAGTACCAGCTTGTGGTTCGGCTCGAACTCCCGTGCACGCTTCACTCTCTTCGTCAGCCCTTTATGACTCACGTTCGTGGACATCCATTTTCCCTTGCCGGCCTTGAGCTTGCGGTACACCCGTACGAATGGCCTGGACTGACCTCGGTGCTGGTTGAAATCGATCCCTATGCGCCCCGTCTGAAACGGCTGCATGACGTAGAGCAATTCGCCCATGCGCACCAGGAGCTGATCGATGCGGATCAGGTAGTCTACGGCGGTGTCGACCGACTCTTTGCCTTTGCGCCGCAGCTCTTCGAAATCGTCGATGGAGGGGGGGTTGTGTATAGCCATTGTTTAAGCGTTCGCCGGGGGGTTGTGTATAGCCGCGCCGAGGGGCGCGTTCTGGCGAATTTTCTTTGTGCTTATCCAGTATTGTCAATACGTGTTATGTATCTTAGACTCGACTCAATGCATACAGGGCAGTAGCTACTGCGTACTGATCTGTAGGTACTGCACACTGTGCAGTGCGCATCATTAACCCCTCTAAGTCTCTGGTTTATATAGGTTTAATTCCATGAAAGGTCGCGTAGCAATCGGTTTGGATGCGGGTCGTAGCGCCATTAAGGTGGTCGCGTATCACGAAGGTAAGCGCACTCAGGTCATGTACCCCACCCTGGCGGTTCCTGCCGTCGAACTCACCGACCCAACGACTGCCGCTCGCGCCAAAGCCGAGACCGAGATTGTCGACGGGAAGGCATACTTCACCGGCGATACCGCTCGCCTCCAGGGCAACCTCACCTCCTCTATTGGCTTGAACGACAATTGGACGGACACCCCGGAATATCTGGCTCTTATTCAGTCTGCTTTTACCCGGCTCCGTGCCAAGGGCGTTCAAGGGATTGATGAAGCATTTGTCATCATCGGTACTCCGTCCAAGTTGTTCGGCTCTCGCAAAGACAGTCTGGTTGAGCGCACCAAGAAAGCACTACCTGATACTGTCGAGTTGAAAGCGCTCCCTCAGCCAATGGGTGCTTACTGCGACTACATTTTGGATCAGTCAGGGATCCCAGTAGAGGAATTGATCAATGGCGCGAACGGAAGGCCAAAGTCCTATGGCGTCATTGAGGGCGGCCATTATTCGACTGATTTCCTTCTGATGCGGGAAGGTCAATACATTGAGCGGGGTGCTGACTCTTGTGCTGGAATGAGTGCTGCTGCTGAGCAGTTGCGTCGTATCCTCGGTAAGCACGAAATACAAGCCAGCCTTGTCGAGTGCGAGGAGTCGTTCAGCACTAAATTCCTTTTCCAGTTCGGCGAGCAAATTAACATTGAAGCCCAAGTGGCCGAAGCTCAACAGCATGTGGTTCAAGAGGTTATCTCTAAGGGTAACTCGTTGTTCTCCGATGATGCTCGCTCGCTTAATGGCATTCTGGTTGCTGGTGGAAGTGCCGAGGCGATCTATGGGCGTGCTAAAGAGGTATGGAAACACAGCATTCTGGTGAAAAACCCTCGCTGGGCTGTTGCTGATGGCTTTGCTCGATATGCCCTTGGCCAAATCATCCGTAGCATCGTAAATGCGAATGCCAAAAGGATGTCCGCTGTAAATGGCTAAGTTAATTCGTGTATATGACCCTAATGAAACTGAGCGAAAAATCAATCTGAACATCCCAGAAGATGTTTGCCCAGGTTTGCTGGAGTTCATGTCCGAACTGCCATACGGAAAAGACACACCTCTAATCAGGGGTGTCTTTTACCAATGGTTTCTGAGCAACAATGCGGCCGGCACCTTAGACCAAGCTCTCAATGCCGCACTTGCTGGGCCAGGGGGCATGATTCCGACCGGCCGCCAATCCAGGCGTGAAAGCGCAGAACCGCCAGCTCGCAAAAAGCGGGTACCAAAGCAGCGGGAGGTCACAGCCAGACCTGGAACGGTCAAGGCCTCTGAGATTTTGGGTCACCCAGAACCTCAAGCTCCAGCGGCTCCGGCTATCCCGCCACACGTTGCCGAGGAGGTCCACTCTCCCCGGCAACCCGAGCCGGTAGCCGCTCCGGTTGGTGATCCATTGCTCAGTGGGGCGGATGAGGTCCAGGCAGAACGCGTACAGACACAGCCAATCACTCCCCTATCCAACCCCATCCATAGTACGGATGTTCAGGAAGCGAACATCGAACTGCAGGCTCAGCAGCTCCCAACCGCAGATACCCCGGATGAGGTCCACTCACTACCTGCCGCCCAAGACGCAACGCCGACTGAGCCAACACTCGTGCAGTTGGCAGCATTGGACGCGATGGGCGATATGTTCTAATCCCACAGGATATCAGTTGAAAGATGAAAATTGGTTCCAAACTGCTGACCGTGGCTCAGCGCATAGCGGCAACCACGACTGACTTTGCTCTGGTGTCGCTGGTGCTAGGAGGATCACTAGCGCTTCTGGCATCCATCATGGCGCACAACGCCCATGTCGATATGTCGGGCCCATTCGATGCTGCTACTCCGGGCCTGAGCTGGACTGAAGGGGCTGCGCTGAGCCTCGCCCCGTACTTCCTTGTTCTGTTGCCTTTCGTGTGGTTGATCTATGAAGCAACTCTGACCAGGACCTGCAAAGGCACAACGGCCGGCAAACTGTTGTTCCGCGTCAGGACCCTCTCTCTCACAGGTGATCTGTCCACTTGGCAGTGCATACTGCGCACCACCTTGAAGATCATGTCCGTCTTGCTTTTGCTGAGCATCGGTCACCCGCTCGCACTGGCCGGGGTGCTGGCTGTCTACGTCGCTGTTCCAGTTTTCACTGTGAAAACCCAGTTCATTTTCGACCTCCTGGCATCCACAACCGTAGCAAAACGAGGAACGTGAGCTCCCCAGATTGTATGACCGGCCTAAGGGCCGG
>NZ_BCBH01000020.1:0-102930 GCF_001320525.1 Pseudomonas sp. NBRC 111131
CCGCAAGACCTGCGCTCGGCCTCCTGAAGTCGCAATCGGCGGCGCCTGATCTACCGTGCGCTTAGAAGCAAAAGCAAAAGCAAAAGCAAAAGCAAAAGCAAAAGCAAAAGCAAAAGCGCCAGGGCTTCGCTTTAACGTGGTTTCAGGTCCAGCCTGCGTAAATGGCACGTCACTTCCTCACGGTCGTGATACAGCTGTTTACAGGCAATCGACACCCTGACTTTACGCGCCTTGAACGTCGCCTCCATGCGATCCAGCAACCGCCGTACTTCAGCGTAACGCTGCTTCATCGGCAACTTCAGGTTGACCACCGCCTCACGGCACAACCCCTCCCCCAGCCACGTCTCGATCAATGACGTCGTGCGCGCCGGCTTCTCGACGATGTCACAGACCATCCAGTCCACCGGCTGCTTCGGCTGCCAGGTAAAACCATCGGCCATCAAGTGCTGCACAAGCCCCGTGTCCATCAGGCTCTCGGCCATAGGGCCATTGTCGATAGCCGTCACCAGCATGCCTCGACGCACCAGCTGGTAAGTCCAACCACCCGGCGAAGCCCCCAGGTCCACCCCGGTCATGTCGTCACCCAGGCGCTGTTCCCACTGCTCGCGCGGGATGAACTGGTGCCAGGCCTCCTCAAGCTTGAGGGTCGAGCGACTCGGCGCCTCCCGCGGAAACTTCAAACGGGGGATACCCATCGGCCACAGCGCGCTGTTGTTCGCCTCGGCCACGCCCGCAAAAACCCGCCGGCCGCTGATGAAGGTCAGCAACAACCGAGGCAAACTCGCGTTGTCGACCAGCCGCCCGCTCTTTTCCAACGCCTTGCGCAATGGCACCTCGAATTTACGGCAGAACGTCGACAGCTCCTTGCCCTCATTGCTGTCGAGCACCTCAAGCCACAGGCTGCCAAACACCGGCTGCCCCGCCAGGTGTTCAAGCAACACACTGATGCGATCGCTTTCCGGTAACTCGATGTAACTGCCACGCGCCCACTGCCGCGGGAAGATCAGCTGCGCAAAGCGCAGTTGCGCCATCAACCGTTCGGCACCTTCGGCATCGGCACAGACAAACTCGGCGCAGGCACTCTGCGGCTTGCCTTTGGCATAGCCAGCAACACCCAGGCGCGCGGCATGTTCGCTGATCTCGGCGCACACCTCGCCCTCGAACCCGGGCCGGCAATGCATGAACAGGGTATTCATCTCTCACTCCACTACGGCTGGCGCGCCAAGGGCGCCGGCAGGGCGGCGATGATAAAGGAAGATCGGAACCTGCGACATGCCCCGCCGGTCCAGAATAGGGTCAGGGCCGCCAAACCGGTCTAACCTGACCATTCAGCCAGGTCCGTACCGTGCGGGCCGAAACAGAGCGGTGATACCGGCATCCTTCCAGCAAATGCCGGGCACCGGTGCAAAAGGAGTAGGCAATGCCCTCGCTCGATAGCCTGAACACCCTCAAAACCCTCAAGGTAGCCGATCACACCTACCACTATTTCAGCCTCCCCGAAGCTGCCCGGCAGCTTGGCGACCTGCAGCGCCTGCCCATGTCGCTCAAGGTGCTGCTGGAAAACCTGCTGCGCTGGGAAGACGGAGAAACCGTCAAGGGCGAAGACCTGCGCGCCCTGGCCGGCTGGCTACAGGAGCGTCGCTCCGATCGCGAAATCCAGTACCGCCCGGCGCGAGTACTGATGCAGGACTTCACCGGCGTACCAGCGGTGGTCGACCTGGCGGCCATGCGCGCGGCAATGGCCAAGGCCGGCGGCGACCCACAGCGGATCAACCCCCTGTCCCCGGTGGACCTGGTGATCGACCACTCCGTGATGGTCGACCGCTACGCCACACCCCAGGCGTTCAGTGAGAACGTCGATATCGAAATGCAGCGCAACGGCGAACGTTACGCCTTCCTGCGCTGGGGCCAGAGCGCGTTCGACAATTTCCGTGTGGTGCCGCCGGGGACCGGCATTTGCCACCAGGTCAACCTGGAGTACCTTGGGCGCACCGTGTGGACCCGCGAAGCAGACGGCCGCACCTATGCCTTCCCCGATACCCTGGTCGGCACCGATTCACACACCACCATGATCAACGGCCTGGGCGTGCTCGGCTGGGGCGTGGGCGGCATCGAGGCGGAAGCCGCCATGCTCGGCCAGCCAGTATCGATGCTGATCCCGGAAGTGATCGGCTTCAAGCTCACCGGCAAGCTGCGCGAGGGCATCACCGCCACCGACCTGGTGCTGACCGTGACCCAGATGCTGCGCAAGAAAGGCGTGGTGGGCAAGTTCGTCGAGTTCTACGGTGACGGCCTGGCCGACCTGCCCCTGGCCGACCGCGCCACCATTGCCAACATGGCGCCAGAATATGGCGCCACCTGCGGCTTTTTCCCGGTCGATGAGGTGACGCTCGACTATTTGCGCCTGTCGGGCCGCCCCAGCGAGACCGTGCAACTGGTCGAGCAGTACTGCAAGGCGCAAGGCCTGTGGCGCCTGCCAGGCCAGGAGCCGCTGTTCAGCGACACCCTGGCCCTGGACATGGGCCAGGTCGAAGCGAGCCTGGCCGGGCCGAAGCGGCCTCAGGACCGGGTCGCCCTGGGCCAGGTCAGCCAGGCCTTCGACCACTTCATCGAGCTGCAACCCAAGCCACTGGCCAAAGAAGTCGGCCGCCTGGAAAGCGAAGGCGGCGGTGGCGTGGCAGTCGGTAATGCCGACCAGGCGGGCGAGATCGACTACAGCCATCAAGGCAAGACCTACACCTTGCGCGATGGCGCCGTGGTGATCGCCGCGATCACCTCCTGCACCAACACCTCCAACCCCAGCGTGATGATGGCGGCTGGCCTGGTCGCCAAGAAAGCCCTCGAAAAAGGCCTGCAACGCAAACCATGGGTCAAAAGCTCACTGGCCCCAGGCTCCAAGGTGGTCACCGACTATTACAATGCTGCCGGGCTCACCCGCTACCTGGACGAACTCGGTTTCGACCTGGTCGGCTATGGCTGCACCACATGCATCGGCAACTCCGGGCCACTGGACGAAGCCGTCGAGAAAGCCATCAGCAGCGCCGACCTTACCGTGGCCTCGGTGCTTTCGGGCAACCGCAACTTCGAAGGCCGGGTCCACCCACTGGTCAAGACCAACTGGCTGGCATCGCCCCCCCTGGTGGTGGCCTACGCCCTGGCTGGCACCGTGCGCCTGGACCTGACCCAGGACCCGCTGGGCACCGGCAAGGACGGGCAGCCGGTGTACCTGCGCGACATCTGGCCCAGCCAGCAGGAAATTGCCGAGGCGGTGGCCAAGGTCGACACCGCCATGTTCCACAAGGAATACGCCGAAGTGTTTGCTGGCGACGCCCAGTGGCAAGCCATCGAGGTGCCGCAGGCCGCCACCTATGTGTGGCAGGATGACTCCACCTACATCCAGCACCCGCCCTTCTTCGACGACATCGGCGGCCCGCTGCCCCAAATCGAGAACATACAGGGCGCGCGCATCCTCGCCCTGCTTGGTGACTCGGTCACCACCGACCACATCTCCCCGGCCGGTAACATCAAGGCCGACAGCCCGGCCGGGCGCTACCTGCGCGACAAAGGTGTTGAACCCCGTGACTTCAACTCCTACGGTTCGCGGCGCGGCAACCATGAGGTGATGATGCGCGGCACATTCGCCAATATTCGCATCCGCAACGAGATGCTCGCTGGCGAGGAAGGCGGTAATACGCTGTACGTGCCCACAGGCGAGAAGCTGTCGATCTATGATGCGGCCATGCGCTATCAGGCTGAAGGCACACCGCTGGTGGTGATCGCCGGGCAGGAGTATGGCACCGGTTCAAGCCGCGACTGGGCCGCCAAAGGCACCAACCTGCTGGGGGTCAAGGCGGTGCTGGCCGAGAGCTTCGAGCGCATCCACCGCTCCAACCTGGTGGGCATGGGCGTGCTGCCGTTGCAATTCAAGGCCGGGAATGATCGCAAGCAGCTGGGGCTGACCGGCAAGGAACGCATCGATGTGCTGGGGCTGGCGGGCGTGCAACTGAAACCGGGCATGAGCTTGCCACTGCGGATTACCCGCGAGGATGGGCAGCAGCAGGAAATCGAAGTGCTGTGCCGCATCGATACCGTCAATGAAGTGGAGTACTTCAAGTCGGGCGGGATTCTGCACTACGTCTTGCGTCAGTTGATTGCCAGCTGATTGCAATGACCCGGGGCGCCTTGCGCCCCGCTTCCACGACCAGAGGCTGGCTCTTGGCCAGCCGATGAGTCATGATCTGACTTTCACGTCATGTGTTAGCAAAAAAACGGTCATAATGACGCCTACATCAGTAAATGGACGGTGCTGCTAACGCAACGCCGGTGGCTAGCTATTGCCCCAGATCAAGCAAGTTAAATATTCATTCAATAAAAACACTGGCTTGCCGATACCTGTGGAAAGCCTTGCGGATTACTCAGCCCATGCGTAACAACCAGCCGATTACCCAGAGAGAACGGACTTTCCCTGCCCACCAACGGTTGATCTCCACCACCAATGCCAAGGGTGTGATCACCTACTGCAACGATGCCTTCATCGAGATCAGCGGTTTCACCCGCGAGGAGCTGACTGACGCGCCGCACAACCTGGTGCGCCATCCCGATGTGCCATCGGCGGTGTTCGCCCATATGTGGCAAACCCTCAAGCAAGGCCAGCCCTGGATGGGCATCGTCAAGAACCGCTGCAAATCGGGCGACCATTACTGGGTCAACGCCTACGTCACCCCGATTTTCGACAACAACCAGGTGGTCGGTTTCGAGTCGGTGCGGGTCAAGCCTACCGCCGAGCAGATCCGCCGCGCCGAAGCCCTGTACCAGCGTATCAATCAGGGCAAGACCGCCATTCCGCGCCGTGACAAGTGGCTGCCGGTGCTGCAGGACTGGCTGCCCTTCATCCTGGTCAGCCAGATTGGCTTCCTGATTGGCAACTGGCTGGGCCACTCCTGGGGCTTCGCCCTGGCCGCCGCCCTGTCAGTGCCCCTGGGCCTGCTCGGCCTGGGCTGGCAGCAACGCGGCCTCAAGCGCTTGCTGCGCCTGGCCGAACAGACCACCTCCGACCCGCTGATCGCACAGATGTACACCGACAGCCGCGGCGTCCAGGCACGCCTGGAAATGGCCATGCTCAGCCAGGACGCGCGCATGAAGACTTGCCTGACCCGCCTGCAGGACAGTGCCGAGCACCTCAGCGAACAGGCCCGGCAGTCTGATGTGCTGGCCCACAAGAGCTCTTCGGGCCTGGAGCGTCAGCGGGTCGAAACCGAACAGGTTGCAGCCGCCGTCAACCAGATGGCCGCCACCACCCAGGAAGTGGCCAACCACGTGCAGCGCACTGCAGACGCCACCCAGGAAGCCAATCGCCTGACCAGCCAAGGCCGCCAGATCGCCGGGGAAACCCGCGACGCCATCGAACGCCTTTCGGCTGCCGTGGGCGAAACCGGCGAGACTGTGACGCAACTGGCCAAGGACAGTGACGAGATCGGGGGCGTGGTCGATGTGATCAAAGGCATTGCCGACCAAACCAACCTGCTGGCACTCAATGCCGCCATTGAAGCGGCCCGCGCCGGGGAAATGGGCCGCGGCTTTGCAGTGGTTGCCGATGAAGTACGCCAACTGGCGCAGCGTACCGCCGAGTCCACAGGGCAAATCCATGGCCTGATCGCCAAATTGCAGCAAACTGCCAACACCGCCGTACTGACCATGGAGACCGGTCATCGCCAGGCCCAGGAAGGCGTCGACCGCGTCATGCAGGCGGACCAGGCACTGGTCGGTATCAGCGAAGCCGTGGCCAATATCACCGATATGGCCACTCAGATTGCGGCGGCCACCGAAGAGCAGACCGCTGTGGCCGATGAAATCAGCCGCAACATCAGCACCATCGCTGAACTGGCCGACCAGACCGCAGAGCAGGCCCAGCACTCGGCACTGCTGAGTGAAGAGCTGACCACTACTGCGGGTGGCCAGTACTCGCTGGTGGAGCGTTTCAACCGTTAAGGCCGCCTGGCCTCACTGCCGGTAACCCGGCGATGAGGCCAGATGCCCTACCAATCCAGGCTCAAACGGCTCTCGAAATAGCGCCCCTCACCCGTCAGCGGGTCAGCAAAACGCAAACTGTGCGCCAGCAACTTCAACGGCCGCTGATAATCATCCTCTTCGTTGCGCAAGTCAGGATAGAACGGGTCATTGCAGATCGCCGCCCCCAACGCGGCCATGTGGACGCGTAACTGGTGGGTCTTGCCGGTCACCGGCGATAAGCCATAGCGCCACAGCTCACCGTTCTTCTCCAGCACCTCGGCGAGGGTTTCGCTGTTGTCGGCCCCCGGTACTTCCTGCATTCGGAAAAACGGTTCGCCATGTACCAAGCGGCTGGTATGCACCAGGGGAAACTCACGCTGGGGCAACGCAGCGGCAATGGCTTGATAACGCTTGTCGATGCGCCGTTCAGGAAACAGCCGTTGGTAAGCGCTACGCGTTTGCGGGTTGGCAGAGAACAACACCAGGCCTGCGGTATGCCGGTCGATCCGGTGCAGCGGCACCAGGTGCGGGTTGTCCAGGCGGCGAATCAAGCGGCGCAGCAGTGTCTGCTCGACGTACTCGCCGGTCGGCGTAACGGGCAGAAAGTGGGGTTTGTCGGCCACCACCAAGTGCTCGTCCACATGCAGGATGGTTTCCTGTACCGGGATGGGGCGTTCGTTGGGTACTTCGCGAAAGTAATGCAGGCGCATGCCGCGGCGGTAGGGCAAATCGGCGCTGATGGCCTTGCCGGCAGCGTCGAGCACGCGGCCGCGTGCAAAGCGGTCGAGCCACTGCGCACGCTCGATGGCCTTGAAATGGTCGCACAGGCAATCGAGAACCGTTGCCCAGTTGCCGGGGGGCAGGCAGACCGTGCTGGCTTGCTGGTGGGCAGGATCGAAAGGCGTGGTCATGGCAGGCTCGGAACACTCAAGGCTGCGTATTATCCCCCAAGCCCAACAGCTCAGCCAGCCTGCACTACCCGCTCACTGCGCTCTTTCAGCCAGCGCAGTACCTGTACGGCCTCCCAGCGCCCGGGGTCGTAGAGCGCGTAGAGCAAACCCTGATAACCCACCACATCCAGCCCGCGGTGGTATCCCGCCCGCTGGAACAGCGCCTCGATCTCGGCGAAACAGGTATTGAAATGTACTTTGCCAAAAGGCGTACGATCATCGGTAACCAGGCCTTCGAGGCGCAGTTCCAGCACCGCATCGTAGACCCGCTCCACTGGCATGCGGTTGACGCTGTACTTGAGTTGCTCGACGTTGAGCATGAACCTATCTCTATACTGTATTTATATACAGCATACGAGCATACCTGCCCCTGCGTCAATTCGCCGACCCTTCACTTCAGCCCCGACATGTAGCCAGTACCTCTGCGAATGGTCAGCACCTCCCGGCGCGGCGCGCTGGGCGAGACCGAGAGATGAACCCAACTGTCGAACTCCAGGATCAGCTGGTCGAACTCCACATTGCTTTTACTGATCCGATGAACCACCTCGCGATGGCTGATGCCCACCACACCGAAATCCGCAGCCAGCCCTGTCATGTGCTGGCTGCGGGACGAACCGCCGATGCGCGCGTTCAACTCCGCGCTGCGGTAGCCGCTACTGACGATGACCGGCCGGGCGAACAGCGCACGCACCTGCTCAAGCGCCTGGCATAACAGGTGCAGGTTGGTGATGACCTGCGGCGTAGGTGTATTGATCAGCCCTTCTCTGGAAGCGATTTGCGAAACGATCATTTCTTGCAGGGTGAAATGTGGGGTAATGCGCATGGCTACAATCTCGAAAACGATGATGAGGTGGTGGTGGCTGTGACCAGCACGGCATCATCGTTCAGCAACACAGCTAACGCAGTCAGGCGATGTTTCCCTGGGCCCTCACTGCCCCAGAAAGGCAACCACCTGTTCTGCATCGAACGGCCAGTGCAGTTCGGCGGCGGTATCGCAGCGACGCAGTATGGGGATGATCAGGCCATAGCGCTCGAACAGCGCCTCGCTATCGGCGATATCCACCAGTTCGACCAGCAAACCATGATCGACAAACGGCATCAGGACGGCTTCGGCCACTTCGCACAAGTGGCACCCGACAGTGCCGAAGAGTTGGCATTCAGGCAGCATGGGGCAGGACTCGGTTTGGCTGTGGGAAGAAACCTATTCTAGGCCCCTCCCGCACGCCGTGCACCCCGCCTGCTCAGTCCTGGCTGGTGGCGCCGATACGGTGCAATGACAGGTCGGCCCCTTGGAACTCCTGCTCATGGCTCAAGCGCAAGCCGTGCACTGCGCGGATCAGGCCATACACGGCGAAGCCACCGAGCAACGCGACTGCCACCCCAGCCAGGCTGCCGAACAGCTGGCTGACCAGGCTGACGCCGCCCAAGCCACCGAGCGCCAGCTGACCAAAGATGCCACAGGCAATACCGCCCCATACCCCGCATAAACCGTGCAGCGGCCACACGCCCAGGACGTCGTCGATCTTCCAGCGGTTCTGTGCGGCGGTGAAGCTCCAGACAAACAGCACCCCCGCCACCAGGCCGGTGGCCAGCGCGCCAATCGGGTGCATCAGGTCAGAGCCCGCGCAAATCGCCACCAGGCCTGCCAAAGGCCCGTTATGCAGGAAGCCTGGGTCGTTGCGGCCCGCCAGCAACGCTGCCAGGGTGCCGCCTACCATGGCCATCAGCGAGTTGACCGCCACCAGACCGCTGACGCCTTGCAGGGTCTGCGCGCTCATCACGTTGAAGCCGAACCATCCGATGATCAGAATCCAGGAGCCCAGCGCCAGGAACGGAATGCTCGACGGTGCAAAAGCCACCAGCCGCCCATCACGGTAGCGCCCGCGCCGCGCGCCCAGCAGCAGCACCGCCGCCAAGGCCAGCCAGCCGCCCATGGCATGCACCACCACTGACCCGGCAAAGTCATGGAACGGCGCACCGAAACGCGCCTGCAGCCAGCCCTGAATCCCGAGGTTGCCATTCCACACCACCCCTTCGAAGAACGGGTAGATGAATGCCACGATCAAGGCCGTGGCGCACAACTGCGGAACGAACCGCGCACGTTCGGCAATGCCGCCAGAGATGATTGCCGGGATCGCGGCGGCGAAGGTGAGCAGGAAAAAGCACTTGACCAGCGCATAGCCATGGTCGGCGGCCAGCTGCGATGCCGGATGCAAAAAACTCACGCCGTAGGCGATCCAGTAACCGATGAAGAAGTAGACCAACGCTGAAATGGCGAAGTCGCTGAGGATTTTCGACAAGGCATTGACCTGGTTCTTGTGACGCACGGTACCCACTTCCAGAAACGCGAAACCGGCGTGCATGGCCAGCACCAAAATGGCGCCCATAAGGATGAACAGAGTGTTGGAACCGTGGACCAGGGAGTCCATCGCGCTGTGCATGTTTTCCATGAAATAGGCAGACCTGCTGAAAAGGCACCAGGACAGTTCAAAAACCTGCATCCCTGCACCGAATCGGTGCCAGCCGCGACCCCGCTGCAACGAGCGGGGCGGAGCCTGCGTGGTTTTTTCTTGGTTTGTCGTGGATTGGGTTAAGGTTTATTCGTATCCGCCGGGGTTTTCGCCCTTGATTGGCGCAACGTCCCGGTCTGCGCCCCGCGTTGTGGCACGCTTCATTAGCAAGCCTCATACCAGCGTCGCAGTGAACCTTCAGCGAACCGGGTAACTCGAATCACCTACACACCTACACAGGGAGAGCCACACATGGCGAGCAAAACCGCAAAGACTGCACAAGAGATTTTGATGGCTGACTTCCAGGCCTTGGTGCGTGACACCGAGAAACTCCTGGCTGACACCGCCAACCTCGCCGGTGACCAGGCTGACGAGCTGCGCGAACAGATCCACGACCGCCTGACCCAGGCCCGGGAGACCCTGCAGCTTACCCAGGACTCCGTGCGCGAGCGTGGCCAGGCAGCCCTGGGGAGCGCTGAGCAGTACGTTCAGAACAACCCTTGGCAAGCCATCGGTATCGCCGCAGGCGTAGGCCTGTTGATCGGCCTGCTGGCCAGTCGGCGTTGAGGAGCCCCCATGGAGAATGAAGCCATTGGCACCAGTGCCTCGGGCAAGCGCCTGGGTGCAGCGCTGCTGGGGCTGCTGCACAGCCATATCGAACTGCTCGGCATTGAGCTGCAGGAGCAGAAAGGTCGCACCCTGAGGCTGTTGCTGTTCGCCGGCCTTGCCCTGGTGTTTGCCCTGTTGCTGCTGACCGCCTTGTCGGGGCTGCTGTTGGTCTTGCTGTGGGACAGCTACCGCCTGGCCGGTATCGTTGGCTTGTGCGTGTTCTATGGCCTGGCTGCGCTGTACTGCGGATTACGGCTCAAAGCTGCAGTGTTCGATGAGTCGTCGCCGTTCAGTGCCACCCTCGAAGAACTTGCCAAGGACCGGGAGCGCCTGACGCCATGAGCCTGCCTGAACTGCCAAATACGCGTAACCCACGGGAGCTGCGCAAGGCGCTGCTGCGCCTGCGCATGGAAATGCACCGCCAGCAGATCCGTCACGAGTCGGGGCAACTGCTGCAACCCCTGCAGCGCTTGCGCGGCATGGGCGGCTCGCTGCACGACGGGCTGGGCATCAAGCACGCACCGCTGTGGGGCATTGGTGCGGTCGTCGCGCTGGGCTTTCTTACCGGCAAAGGCGTGCGCAGTGGTAACCTGGCGCGCCTGGTGCGCCTGGGCACCAGCCTGCTGCCGCTGGTGAAGCTGTACTTCCAGGGCTCGCGACGCCCCTGAACGCTTCGGCACCTGCTGCGGCCCTGTTGCCGTCCTGGCGGCGACAGGGCCGTATTGACTTGCCGCTTGCATAGCCTGCCCCGACACCTGAAGCTACGCCCATCGATCGACAGGAGAACACGCCTTGGACTGGCAAACCCTGCTCACCCGAGAGCGCCTGGGCAAAGCGTTGTACAGCCCCGAAGAACTGGGACGCAGCCCGTTCCACAAAGACCACGACCGGATCATCTTCTCAGGCGCATTCCGCCGCCTGGGTCGTAAGACCCAAGTCCATCCGGTCTCCAGCAACGACCATATCCACACGCGCCTGACCCATTCCCTGGAGGTCAGTTGCGTTGGCCGCTCACTTGGCATGCGTGTGGGCGAAACCCTGCGCGATAGCCTGCCCGAATGGTGCGGCCCCAGTGACCTGGGCATGATCGTGCAGTCCGCTTGCCTGGCCCATGACATCGGTAACCCACCGTTCGGCCATTCCGGCGAAGACGCCATCCGCCACTGGTTCCAACAGGCCGCAGGGCGCGGTTGGCTGGACGACATGAGTGATCACGAGCGCGCCGACTTCCTCAACTTCGAAGGTAATGCCCAGGGCTTTCGGGTGCTCACCCAACTCGAGTACC
Organism: Pseudomonas sp. NBRC 111131; assembly: GCF_001320525.1. Classification (NCBI taxonomy): domain Bacteria; kingdom Pseudomonadati; phylum Pseudomonadota; class Gammaproteobacteria; order Pseudomonadales; family Pseudomonadaceae; genus Pseudomonas; species Pseudomonas sp. NBRC 111131. The sequence continues at coordinate 11,364 of NZ_BCBH01000020.1, forward strand.
ACCAGTTCGATGGCGGCACCCGGCTGACCTACGCCACCCTGGGCACTTACCTCAAGTACCCGTGGACCGCCCGGCATGCCGATGCCCTGGGTTACAAGAAGCACAAGTTCGGTTGCTACCAGAGCGAACTGTGGCTATAGTAAACAGCCAAAAATGATATTTTTTGAAAATCAACAGCCAAAAAGTTATAAGTGCAACTATTTTGGCATGAGAATTAAATTTGATAATCAAAAAAAGAATAAGGAGGGCTTTGCTGAACTTGAACATACCACCATTGGCGAGAGCCAATCCACCTAAATTCGCTCACCGCCCATACCACTAAACTGTCGAGCCAAATGCACGGCGTAGTTATCAGTCATGCCACTCACGTAGTCCAGAACCTGCATAATCGCGGAGTAGTCCTTTGAAACATTTTCGCGAGCGTTTATAGCAACCAAGTCAAGTCCCATTAAATCGACTACTCGCTTGGTCTTTGAATCAGCGACTCCGCCATTCCTAGCAAAACTTAGAGCAGCCGAACAGCTAACTTGCAACAACGTTGATATCGTGCTGTAAGCCCCTATTTCAAGCTCAACTTTACGCGGATGTTGGAAAATTTCCTCGCGTGCAAGAATTTTGGCAGAGTTTACGCAATCACGCACATTACTACTACACAGTTCAAATATACCAAGAGCCTTCCCAGCCATAATTTCATCATAATTACTCATAAAAGCAGCCACCCCTGCATCTACGAATGCAGAGATAACCTTACCGCGAGCCATAGATAATCTACGCCCTAGCTTCATGCCTTGAGTTTCTTTTGCCAACTGGTCCCGTTGTTGCTCACCGAGAACGAGGCACAAAATATCAAAAACCTTATCCCATTCGAGAATACCCATCTCCACACCATCCTCCAGATCAAGGATGGCGTAGCAAAAGTCATCTGAAATCTCCATCAAGTTAGCTAATGGATGGCGGCAACGCCAGCCATTACCAAGCTTTAACAGCCCCGTCGCATCCGCCACCTCATCGAAAAAACCAAGTTCCGAGCAGTAAACACCATATTTATTTTTAACAGGTCGCAACTGATTAACTGCATCACCTGCCATCCATGGATACTTTATAAAAGCCCCCAACGATGCATAAGTTAGACGCATACCCCCATCATACGGATGATACTCTGAAGTTGTTAACACTCGGAACCCTTGGGCGTTCCCTTCAAATCTACGAAAGTCAGTAGCCTCATTGAAAGGCAAGCACTCAATCATCTTCGCACCTACGTCATTAGTGAACCAATGACGTATTGCCTCTTCACCAGTGTGTCCAAAAGGCGGGTTACCAATATCGTGAGCGAGACATGCCGTTTGTACGATATCGCCAATATCAGAAGCTGAATAGTAATCAGGTATTAGCTTTTCCTTCAAAAGCTCCTGCCCAACTCGGACTCCGAGCGTCCTACCTACACAAGCCACCTCCAAACTATGGGTCAGGCGATTATGCACATGGTCATTGGTCGCCAGAGGATGTACCTGAGTCTTTCTTGCAAGGCGTCTGAACGCACCTGAGAAAATGACTTTATCGTGGTCCGAATGGAAGGGGGAACGACCAAGTTCCGACTTCGGGGGGCGTCCACCTAATCGAGTAGTATTCAACAACTTATCCCAACTCATTCTGTCCATAGCACCTCCGGGCGAAGGAACAACACACAAAAAATCACAAGCCATTGACATCAGCAAAACACAAACTCACAAGACCAATCAGTTACCCAACCTATTAGCAAAACGCTCTACCGCCTCAACCACTTGTTGAGCCCCCTCCTGAATTTCACATATAACATTTCCTGCCTCAGCAGAAAGCTCAAGACCTTGTACCGCATGCATTTTACCCTGCTCTATGATTCGAACAGCCTCTTCCGCCATTTTTTGGTTTTTAGAAACCACATCGACAATTTCTTTCGTCGCCTTCGTAGTTCTGGATGCAAGCTGTCTTACCTCATCAGCAACTACAGCAAACCCCCGTCCCTGCTCACCAGCCCTTGCCGCTTCAATCGCAGCATTGAGTGCAAGCAAATTAGTCTGATCAGCAATCCCCCCAATACTTTTTACAATCCCACCAACCAATTGAGACTGTTGATCTAGTGCACGAATACCCTCTACAGCCGCTTCCATTTGAGCAGCCAACTCCTGCATTACCCTCATTGTATCCTGAACCACTCCGCTACCACGCCGTGCACTTTCATCAGTATTCCTCGAAGTACCATAAGCTATATCAGCCGCCTCAGACACTGCCTGCTCGCGGTTAACTTGCTCAGTAATGACAGTTGCAAACTTAACCACCTTATATAGTCTTTTATAAGAGTCCGAAACTGGACTATACGAGGCTTCCAGCCACACAACCCGACCATAGCTATCTATACGCTTAAAGCGACCCGCCAAAAACTCTCCCCTTCGGAGCCTCTCCCAAAAACCCTCATATTCTTTAGAGGATGACTCTGCAGGCTCACAGAAAATCCTGTGGTGCTTTCCTTTTATTTGCTCTGAGCTGTAACCCATTGCACTTAAAAATCTATCATTTGCAGTTAAAACCATACCATCTAGATCAAATTCAATAACTGCAGTTGAACGTTGCAAAGCCCCAATCAAATTCTCATGCTCACAGGACTCCTCGATAGTTCGGGTAAGGTCAGTGGCATACACTGAGAGATGAGAAAGCACCCCCGTTGAGCTTCTAATTGGCTGAATAATCACACGCAACCATGCCTCCTCCCCATTCCCCCTACAAGCTTGAAGAGCACCAACCCAATGCTTCCCAGACTGAACAGCATTCTTCATGCGGTTAAAATGATCTGTATTCCGAGCAAAATCTGGAACCAAGTCAAAAATTGGCCTCCCAGCCAATTTTTCAGCCGAATACATCATTTCACGTAAAAAATTACCATTACCCTCTATAATAACACCTTGAGAACCCAATCGAAGCACTAACATTTCATCATCAAGACTTTTCCTAACCTGCTCCAACGAAAAAAGCTTTTCACTAACTTCCTCAAGCTTTTCTTTTAAATCCTTACCCTTGAAAAACATATCATCACCCACGTGAAAACTAAATTAGTTACAGAGATTGGAAACCCATTCTTCTAATTCTCTGGGAGCAAGCGGCTTTGAAAGAAAGTACCCTTGAGCAACATGATAACCCTGCTCCTTGAGAACCTTGTATTGCCCCAGCTCTTCAACGCCTTCAGCGACAACTTTTAAACACAAACTATCACCTATCCTAAGCACAGCCTCACTAAGTGCTCTACTTGTCTCATCTGTTTCCAATTCAAGAACAAAACTCTTATCTAGCTTTAGCTCTTGAATCGGAAGCTTCCTAAGATAGCTTAAACTAGAGTAGCCCGTACCAAAATCATCCATCGCCAACTTAATCCCTTTTGAGCTGACATCACCCAACACCTTCATAGTATTAGGATTCGTATCAAGCAAAACACTTTCCGTTAGCTCCAAAGTCAAATCGCCAACCTTTAAATCATGCTGCGATAGAGTCCTCAGTATCATCCCACCAAGATCTAAATTATGAAAATTACTTGGCGACAAATTCACAGAAACGGCAGGTATTTTCAGCCCTTTTCGCCTCCAGCTTGCAAGCTGACGACAAGCTTCCCTTACAGCCCAAGCACCTAAGTCCCCTATCAGGCCACACTCTTCAGCAAGAGGAATAAACCTCGAAGGAGAAACTTCTCCAAACTTTGAGTGCCGCCACCTAGCCAAAGCTTCAACACCATAGAGCGTCCCGTCACCCACATTAATTTGCGGCTGATAGTGCAACTTAAGCTCACCGCCATCTATTGCCAACCGCAATGCACTTTCCAACTCCTGCCTTTCTAGAGCCAATTGATTCAGTTCAGGACTAAAGAAACTAAACCTACCTCTCCCGCTTCCTTTTGCTTGATACATGGCCATATCAGCACGATGTATCAAAGTCGCCATATCATGACCGTCTTGCGGATACACACTAATCCCTATGCTGGCGGACGGCGACAAAACAACCCCACCAATACTAATCGGCCTTGATATAGACTTCTTTATTTCCTCAACAATCTCAGTAACATGTTCACTACCACAGTTTGGTAGAGCCACAACGAATTCATCTCCAGACAGCCGCCCTACGATATCAGACGCTCGGCGATTGCATAATAATCTTTCAGCAATAGCCCTAAGCAACACGTCACCCGCAGGGTGCCCAAGCGAATCGTTAACTTGCTTGAACCGATCCAAATCTATAAACAGGACCGACATTGAGCTTCTTGATCTCCTTGCATCAACCAAAGCATGGTCTGCTTTAGCGTGCAATAGACTGCGATTGGGGAGTTCGGTAAGGCTATCATAAAACGCTAACTGTCGTATGTTCTCCCTATCCTCTTCACGCTCCATCGCAAGAGCACAAAGCGGCGAAGCAACCTCCATCATCATTTTATGAAGACCTGAAGGAACCCGACGCACTGAGTAATAAAAAACAAGTACACCAATAACATTTCCCTTTGTATTCTTGACAGGCGTAGACCAAGAGCTTTTAATCCCCAACCTCAAAAAGTCTTCTGACAAGCCATCCCATATTGGATCTTGCTCAATATCTTCCGTAACAATAGACTCACCATAGTAAGCAGCCTTGCTGGAAGAACCGACACAATTCTTTACCTGCATCCCCTCTAACAGCCTTGCATACTCAACCGGCAGACTCGGGGCCGCCAGCGGATGCATGACCCCATCCTCATCAACCTGTATAACAGCTATCTTTATATCAGGCTCAACCAATTCAATTTCCCTACATACCAGATCCATTACCTCCTCTAGAGGATTCTCCCGCACCATGGCATCCAGTATAGTACTTTGAATAACCTCGTGTATCTTTGACCCCGTCACATCAGCAAGCACAGTGACAGTATTAACAAGCTCGCCACCAGCACTCAAGATAGGACTAATTGCAATATTCGACCATATACGCTCACCACTTTTAAGACGCGTCAACTCCTCAACTTTAAAAGACAACCCGGCCTTCAACCTAGAGTGGACCTCCTCAATTCTCGCCTCACTCAAATGCGGTACTATCAGAGCAGCAGGCCTTAAGCCATCAACCTCGTCAGATGAATAACCAAAAATACGCTCAAACCCTTTATTTACAAAGACAATCTTCCATTCATGATCGGTAATAACAATTGCATTGTCCGTCTCATTCGCAACCATTGATAGTAGCTTGGTGCGTTGACGCTCTTTACGCCTATCAGTAACATCTTTCACAAAAGCAGTATAAACAACCAGACCTTCACTTTCGACGCGAGAGATCGACATAGCTCCCCAACGCTGAGAGCCATCCTTTCTATGAATCGGGACTTCTCGCGTACTGCCAACAATTTTATTGACACCCGTCCGACGATTTTCATTTATGTAATCATCGTGATCAGATTGCATCCCTAAAGGAACGAGCATCTTCACATTACGCCCTAGCACTTCATCCCTGCTATAACCCCACAGAGTTTCCGCCGCACGATTAAAAAGAACAACATTGTTCTCAGTATCAATAACAACAACACCATCTACAGCTTGCTCAAGTGTCTGAGTAAATATCTTTGAAAGATTATGTGCAATAGGCATTTAGATACTACCGATGAGCTACTCAAAAAGCATCCTAGCAACGGAGTTCTAGCAGGCTTAGCCCGCAGCCCCCCCCACAATGCACTCATAGCTTAAGGCCATTAAAATTACAAGTCATCAAATGCTCTCGAACATCTATACCTTGCCAATCAAATCCTGACCACATGGACAGAAAAAGCATTTGGCAAAATCTTACCCACTGAAGCATCAAACCCTAAGAAACTGAATCCAAAGAAAAATCTGCCGGAAAATACCTATTTATGTGTACCCCGCAATCAATATAAGAAGTGGTTGTGTAATTACCAAGAGCGAGTTGCCTTTACTGGAGCAGATCGCTCACAAGCTTGGCCTGCCGCTGCTGGAAGAGCAGCGTTGGGCACGCCACCCCCTGGTCTACCTGATGGAGGCAGCAGACGACATCTGCTACGGGCTGATCGACCTGGAAGATGGCCTGGAGATGGAGTTGCTGGAGTACGCCGAAGTAGAAGCACTGCTGCTGGACCTGGTGGGGGATGACCTGCCCGAAACCTACCGTCAGCTCGGCCCTTCGGACTCCCGCCGGCGCAAACTGGCAATCCTGCGGGGCAAGGCCATCGAGCACCTCACCAATGCCGCTGCGGGCGCTTTCGTCGAACAGCAGCAGGCACTGCTCGCCGGGCAACTGAGTGGTGACCTGGTCGAGCACATGCACGGCCCCGCCCAGCGCTGCGTGCTCCAGGCCAAGGCCATGGCACGCAACAAGATCTTCCAGGACAAGCGCAAGACGCTGCATGAAATTGGCGCCTACACCACCCTGGAGATCCTGCTCAACACCTTCTGCGGCGCCGCCCTCGAGCAACATGGCGGGCGCACCCCGTCGTTCAAGAGCCGCCGCGTGCTGGACCTGATCGGCAACAACGCGCCTCACCCTCATGACTCCCTCTACACGGCATTCCTGCGCATGATCGACTTCATCGCCGGCATGACCGACAGCTATGCCAGCGAGATGGCCCGGGAAATGACCGGGCGCTCCAGCCCGACCTGAACTGAGCGATGCCGCATGCCCCGGAGCATGCGGCATCGCTCATTGAAAGAAATTTCCTACACACCTCGTTTACCAACTAAACATCCAAACTAACGTAACCAATAAAAAGTTACCAAAACACCTCTAACACCCTGTTCAAGGGCGGTGCTTCGTGGCTCAAATTGTTATTTCCTGTAAGCCATTTCCCATATACGGCTAATCGTCGTTCCTCGCATCCCGCACGCGTTCCAACTGGGTTAAGGTGCCACTGCCTTTATCCGCCGCAGGGAAGTTGAACATGCACTCCGTATTTATTGTCGATGACCATCCAGTCATCCGTCTGGCTGTTCGTATGTTGCTAGAAAACCAGAACTACAAGGTCGTCGGCGAATCGGACAATGGCGTGGACGCCATGCAGATGATTCGCGAAACGCTTCCGGACCTGGTCATCCTCGACATCAGCATTCCCAAGCTGGACGGCCTTGAGGTGCTCTCCCGCTTCCAGGCCATGGCCCTGCCACTGAAGGTGCTGATCCTCACCGCACAGTCACCAGCGCTGTTTGCCGTGCGCTGCATGCAGTCGGGTGCCGCAGGCTATGTGTGCAAGCAGGAAGACTTGAGCGAACTGCTCAGTGCAATCAAGGCCGTACTAGCCGGTTACAACTATTTTCCCAGCCAGGCTATCCATAATGGCCACGAATCGTCCGACGCCGATCTCAGCCTCTTCCGCCAGGTCAATGATCGCGAACTGATGGTGTTGCAACTTTTCGCCCAGGGGCGAAGCAACAAGGAAATCGCCAAAGGCATGTTTCTGAGCAACAAGACGGTCAGTACCTACAAAAAGCGCCTGATGCAAAAACTTCAGGTCGACACGCTGGTCGATCTCATCGAAATGGCCAAACGCAACGCGCTCGTCTGAGGTTTTCAATGGCGCGATTCCTTGCCTGGCTGGCCCTCATGCTGATAGTGGCCAGCGGTGCGCAGGCCACCGAACAGGAGGCTACGCCTTACACACTGCTCGCCCGTTCATCGACCACCCTGTTGCAACCCCAGTTGAGTGCGCAGCAACGGCAATGGCTGCAGGGCCGTGAATACCTGACCTTGGGCACCTCGGCACCGGACTATGCACCGTTTGACATCACCAGTGGTGGCCGCGACTACCAAGGCCTGACCGCGGAATACGCCAACTTGATCGGCAAAGCCCTGCAACTGCCCATACGGGTTCTGCGCTACCCCAACCGACAAGCCGCTGTTCAGGCCTTAAAAGACGGGCACATCGACCTGCTGGGCAGCGCCAACGGTTTTGAAGCGGCAATCGATGGCCTGGCGCTATCGCACCCCTACGCCGTAGATCAGCCCGTGCTGGTTACCCGCGAGGATGAAAACCGTGCGCTTAACCGCGGCCTGGAAGGCATGCGCCTGGGTATGCTTTATCACTACTTGCCCAACCAGGAAGTCAGCGCGATCTATCCCAAAGCCGAACTGCTGGCCTTCGGCTCTCCAACCCAGGCCCTCAATGCCGTAGCGTTCGGGCAGGCCGATGTGTTCATCGGCGACACCATCTCGACCCACTACCTGCTCAATCGCGGCCACCTGCCACGCTTGCGCATGGCCAGTTTCGGCAAGCACGAAAACGTGGGTTTCAGTTTTGCCATGCGGGCCCAGGACATCCATCTGCGGGCGTTGGTGAACACCACGCTCGAGCGCCAGTCCAGCGCTGTGCGCACCAGCATCTTCAAACGCTGGGGGGCCGGCGGCGACCTGCTGCTGACCGACCGCAAACTGCAGCTGACACAGGAAGAGGCGCAATGGCTGCAGCGCCATCCGGTCATGCAAGTGGCCATCGACGAGACCGCTGCACCGCTGTCCTACTTCGACAGCAATGGCCATTTCCGCGGTATCACCGCCGACCTGCTCGATCTGATCCGCCTGCGTACCGGCCTGCGCTTTGAGGTGCAGCGAGCCAACGGTATCGCCGAGATGATCGCACGCCTGCAAGACGGGCGCGTGAACATGATTGCCGCGCTTGCCGTGGACGACATGGGCAACGAGCGCTTGCACCTGAGCCGCCCTTACCTGGAAAGCGCCTATGTGCTGGTGACCCGTGCCGAGACTGCGCAGTACACCTCGCTGGACAAACTGCGGGGCCGCCGCATCGCCGTCACCCGCTACAGCGCGATGGCCAAAATGCTGGCCACCCACTATCCGCAAACCGGCTGGATCGAGACCGAAAGCCCCTTCTATTCCATGGCCCTGCTGAGCAGCGGCGCCGTTGACGCCGTGATAACCACGCTCATCGATGCCAGCCACGCGCTGGCCGGCAATGCCAACCTGGTCATTCGCAATACCGTTGGCATCGAACCTGCCAACTTCGCCATGGCCACGACCGACCAGGCCAGCGCGCTGGCCTCGATCCTGGACAAGGCACTGCTGAGCATCTCGCCAGAAGAACTGGGCGTGATCAACAATCGCTGGCGCGGCTACAGCGCGCACGAGGACAACAGCTGGCAGAAGGTTCGCCGGCTGGTCCTGCAGGTGTTGCTGGGCACCGGGCTGCTCCTGCTGTTGGCATTGATCTGGAACGCCCGCCTGCGGCGGCAGATCAAGCAGCGTCAACGCGCCGAACGGGCGCTGAACGATCAATTGGAATTCATGGGCGCGCTGCTCAACGGCACCCCCCACCCGATGTATGTGCGCGACCGCGACGGCTGCCTGAAAAGCTGCAACGCCAGCTACCTGGAAGCGGTTCAGGCAAACCTCGATGAGGTGCTTGGCAAGCGCCTGGAAGATAGCCTGTTCGCGGGCGCCGAAGCCACCCGCCAGATCCATGCCGACTATCTGCAGGTAATGGCCGCCGGCGTACCGCTGATCATCGATCGCCCACTGCGGCTCAAGGACCGCGAGATCACCCTCTACCACTGGATCTTGCCTTACCGGGACTCCCTGGGTGAGGTACAGGGCATCATCGGCGGCTGGATCGACATCAGCGAACGGCGCAAGTTGGTGCAGGAGCTACGCGAAGCCAAGCAACTGGCCGACGACGCCAACCGTGCCAAGAGCACCTTCCTGGCCACCATCAGCCACGAGATCCGCACGCCGATGAACGCCGTCATCGGCATGCTGGAACTTGCAGTCAAACGCGCCAACCAGGGGCAGATCGACCGCACCTCGCTGGAAGTCGCACACCATTCGGCCAAGGACCTCCTGGGCCTGATCGGCGATATTCTGGACATCGTGCGCATCGAGTCCGGCCACCTGTCCCTTGCACCGGAACCGGTTGACCTGGCCAGGCTGGTCGAATCGGTGGGCCGCGTGTTCGATGGCCAGGCGCGGCAGAAAGGCCTGGCGCTGGAGATCATCATCAGCCCCGACGCCCGCTGCCATGCCCTGCTCGACCCACTGCGTTTCAAGCAAGTCCTGTCCAACCTGATCAGCAACGCCATCAAGTTCACCGAGCACGGCCAGGTGCGCATCAGCCTGAGCCTGCGCGATGAAGGGCCAGATGCAGCGCCAAGCCTGGAGCTTGAAGTGCGCGACAGCGGCATCGGCATTCACGACGATGACTTGCAGCGCCTGTTCAACCCCTTCGTGCAAGCCAACCCACATAGCCAGGGCGCGCGAGCGGGCACCGGGCTTGGCCTGGCCATCTGCCGCAACCTGTGTGAAATGATGGGCGGCGACCTCAGCATCAAGAGCATGCCGGATTTCGGCACCCAGGTTCGCCTGGTCATGCCGTTGCAATGCGTTGACGCACCGCCGCCGCAGGCACTGGGGGCAGAAGATGTCGAGCGGCCCGATCCGCACCTGAACGTGCTGGTGATCGATGACCACCCGGCCAACCTGCTGCTGATGGAGCAGCAATTGGGTTACCTGGGCCTCACACCCACCAGCGCCAGCGACGGCCGCGAAGGCCTGAGCAAATGGCGCAGCGGGCAATTCGACGTGGTGGTGCTCGATTGCAACATGCCGCACATGAACGGTTACCAACTCGCCGCTGCGGTGCGCGCCGAAGAACGTCAAGGCGCTCGCCCTCGCTGCATCATTCTGGGCTACACCGCCAATGCCCAGCCGGAAGTCAGGCAAAAATGCCTCAGTGTCGGCATGGACGACTGCCTGCTCAAACCCATCAGCCTGCGCACCCTGAGCCAGCGCCTGGCAAGCATTGCCGCCCACCCACAGGAGGCTGACACCTGCCCACTGTTCGACCTGAAGGGCCTGGCCGGCATCGTCGGCAACGACCCCAACGACCGTGACCGGTTTCTCACCGCCCTGCACCTGAGCCTGCAACAGGACCTGGCCCAGCTCATGCGTATGGACCCCGAACATGCGGCACCGGCCATCCACGAACAGGCGCACAAGATCCTCAGCGCAGCACGGATGCTCGAAGCGCGGAACATGATGAAGGCTTGCGAGGCTCTGGAAGAAAGCGGCTTGCCAGCCTCGCAGGTGAAATTGCGACGGCAGGCGTTGGCGCGGCATATGCGCCGCGTAGAGAAAGCCCTGGCCAGGCTGCTGGCCAGGGCTTGAGGAAGCGGCGCGCGGGCGGGCTGCCGCTTCAGGCGTGGATCAGGAAGCCGAGTTGATCGGCTTTTCCGGATACCAGGCGTCCAGCAGCGGGCTGACTTCGATGGTGGTCAGTTCGCTACGGCCTTTGAGCCAGGCTTCGACAGTGGCGCGTTGCTCTTCGCTGACCGAACCACGGTTGGCCAGGCAGACCAGGCCGAAGTCATCGCCGCCGACGTAGTCCAGGCCGTTGGCATCCATGGCTTCAGCCAGGAAGGCGTCGAGGAAGGCATCGATGGCTTCGTCAGACAGGTCTTCCTTGAAACCCAGGTTCAGTTCGAAACCCAGCTCCTGGAATTCATCGACGCACAGCTTTTTGCGCAGACGACGGGAACGGTTGGTAGCCATGAAACAATCCTCTTAAGTAATAACGCGCGGCACTTTAACAGTTTCCGCAGGGCAACGGCGCTTTTCCGTCGAACGTGGCGCATCAGGGCTGCGCTTGGGGCATAATGCGCACTATATTTCGTCGTGGGTCATCATCTCTTACAGCCCCCGTTTCTTTTTCCCTCGTCTGCAGGGTCTTAACCTCCTATGATCAAAACGCTCCGTCCTCTCGTTCTCGCCGGCCTGCTCCTTCCATTCACCCTGTCGAGCCAGGCCGCCGCCGTCAATACCAGCCTGCCACCCAAGGTGCAGCAAGCCCTCAAGGCCAACAAACTGCAGGACACCGCACTGTCGCTGGTGATGCTGCCGCTGGACGGCCCGGGCAATGCCACGGTGTTCAACGCCGATGTATCGGTCAACCCGGCCTCGACCATGAAGCTGGTCACCACCTATGCGGCGCTCGAACTGCTCGGCCCGACCTTTCAGTGGAAGACCGAGTTCTACACCGATGGCACCCTGAGCAACGGCGTGCTCAACGGCAACCTCTACCTCAAAGGTGGTGGCGACCCGAAGTTGAACATGGAGAAGCTCTGGCTGCTGATGCGTGACCTGCGTGCGAACGGGGTGCGTACCGTTACCGGCGACCTGGTGCTGGACCGCAGCCACTTCGTGCAGCCCAACCTGCCGCAGTTCGACGATGATGGCGGCGATGTCAACAAACCCTTCCTGGTCAAACCCGACGCCTTGCTGGTCAACCTCAAGGCCCTGCGCTTTGTCGCCCGCAACGATGGCGGCAAGGTCACCATCGCCGTCGAGCCGCCGATTGCCAACATCCGCATCGACAACCAGGTCAAGGCAGTGGCCTCCAAACAGTGCAGCGGCGACGTGCGCTACAACCCGGTGCCGCAGCCGGACGGCATCAGCGTAGTGGTCAGCGGCCAACTGGGCGATGGCTGCAACTCACAGACCTATCTGTCGCTGCTCGACCACCCGACCTACGCCGCCGGGGCAGTGCGTGCGATCTGGAACGAGCTCGGTGGCAGCATCCAGGGGCGTGACCGCGTCGAGAACGTCCCCAAGAGCGCCCGCCTACTCGCCCGGGCCTTCTCCCCCGACCTGGTGGAGGTCATCCGCGACATCAACAAGTACAGCAACAACACCATGGCCCAGCAGCTGTTCCTCAGCCTGGGTGCACAGTTCCGTACCGACGCCGACGGCGACGACGCCCGTGCGGCCCAACGTGTGGTGCGCCAGTGGCTGGCGAAAAAAGGCATCACCGCGCCGCACCTGGTGATGGAAAACGGTTCAGGCCTGTCACGTGCCGAACGGGTCAGCACCCGCGAAATGGCAGCACTGCTGCAGGCCGCCTGGAAGAGCCCCTACTCGGCCGAGTTCATCAGCTCCATGCCGCTGGTGGGCATGGACGGCACCATGCGCAAGCGCCTCAAACGCACCGCCATGACCGGTGAAGGGCATATCAAGACCGGTACCCTGAACACGGTACGGGCCATTGCCGGCTTCAGCCGTGACAGCAACGGCCATACCTGGGCGGTGGCGGCGATCCTCAACGATCCAAAACCGTGGGGGGCCTCGCAGGTGCTGGACCAGGTACTGCTGGACCTGTATCGCCAGCCGAAAGCCGGTAACAGTACGGCGGCGGTAGCCCCCTGATTTTGACGGGCCAGTACCCGCCTCATCTGCCGGCAAGCCGGCAATGAAGCGGGTACTGGAGCACGCCAACCTCAGCCCGGCTCACCCTCCACGCGGTCCCTGCCCGCCTGCTTCGCCGCGTACACCCCGGCATCGGCCCGCAGCAGCAAGGCGTCGACCCCCTCGCCCGGGCGCCAGCCGGCCACGCCAAAGCTGGCGGTCACCTTGCCTACCCCCTCCACCGGCACGCAGCGTACCCCCTGCCACAACTCCATGGCCAACAACCGCGCCTGTTCGACGCTGCTGGCCGGGCACAGCACAATGAACTCTTCGCCCCCCAGCCGACAGAACACATCGGTGCGCCGCAAGCGCTGCACAATGCGCTGGCACAGGCTGCGCAATACACGGTCGCCCACCGCATGGCCGTGCTGGTCGTTGATCCGTTTGAAATGGTCGACGTCGAGCATGATCACCGCCAAGGCCTGGCCTTCACGCTGGGCACGGTCCAGTTCAACCCTCAGCCGCTCCTGAAAATAGCGCCGGTTATGAATGCCGGTGAGAGAGTCGGTCACCGACAGGGCACGCAAGTCTTCCTCCACACGCTTGAGGTCGGAGATATCGGTCAGGTAGCCATGCCACAAGGTGCTGCCCTGCTCACCGATCTCCGGTGTCGCTTCGCCACGCACCCAGCGCAAGCCCGCACGTGGCAGGCAAACCCGGTACTCCTCGCGCCAGGGCGTAAGGTGTTCGGCCGAGTCCCTTATCGAGCGTCGCACCCGCTCGAGGTCCTCAGGGTGGATACGCTCGAACGCGGCCGAGGCGTCTTCATGCAACTGCTGCAGGTCGATCTCGTAGATGTCGAACAGTCCTTGGCTGGCGTAAGGGAAGCAAGAGTGGCCATCCGCTTGCAGGCAATACTGATAGATACCGCCGGGCACCTCTGCGCTGAGCTTCTCCAGCAACCGGTCACGCAGCTCAAGGGCCTCGTGCACACGGCGCCGCTCAGTGACATCGATGCAAATCGCCAGGTAGCCCACCCACAGCCCCTGCTCGTCAAGCATGGCGGTCACCAGCATGTTGGCCAGCAACTGGCTTGCATCCTTGCGCACCAGTGTCCACTCGCCAGGCTCCGCCCCTTGCGCCTGTATGGTTTCGGCGAACATCGCCTGACCGCCGACGATGGGTCGCCCGTAACGCAGGCTCAAGGCATGGGCGCGCCGCTCGAGCTCTTCGGGCAACACCAGTGCCTCAAGTTGCAGATGGCCAACCGCCTCGCCCATCGAATAGCCCAACATGCGTTCGGCACCGGCATTGAAGGTGCTGACCACGCCTTTGAGGCTGGTCGCGATGATCGCTACCTGTGTGGCCGCATCCAGCACACTACGCAACTGGGCATGCGTTCCGCGCAGCGATTGTTCGCTGATGCGCAGTTCTGCAGTGCGCTGATCGACCAAGGTCAAGGCGCGTTGCCGCTGGCTGAAAAGGCTGTAGAGCAGAGCACTGAGCAGCAGGCTCAGCAAACCGCCGAGCAACCCCACTGCCAGCGCCGCTGAAGAGCGGTTACCCTGCATGAACACCTGGCTTGGACGGATGTCGAGCCGAAACGGGTGGTCAGCCAGTTGCAGCAGTTGTGTGCTGACCAATGCCAGGGGCGCGACCTGGTTCTGTGAATCGAACAGCACTTCATGGCCGTTGCGCCCGCTTGGGTCGGTAATTTGAACCACCAGGTTGTCTTCGGCAGCGGTCGGCAAACCCTCGGTGATCAGTTGGCGCAGGTTCAGCAGCGCCATCACGTAACCTGCTGCCGGGCCATCAGCCTGCGCGTCGGAAAATACTGGCGCGACCATCAGCAGCCCACGGGAATAGTCCGCAACCACATTGATCATGTCCAATGGCTCAGACACCGCCATGCTGCCGGGCAGGACGGCACGCTGCAGGGTTTGGGCACGTTTGGCCTGGCCACGCAGGTCCAGCCCGTAGGGCTGCCCCTGCAAGCGGGTAGCCTGGGTGTAGAGCACCGGGAAGTAGTAATCGCGAGGTGGCGCGGCATGCCAGTTGCCCTGGTCATCGAGATCGCGAATCGCATAGGGCTGCCCCAGCCAGGCACTGGCCTGGCGTTCGAACTCGCGCCGCTGGGCGTGCTCGACCCGCGGTGCCCAGGAATAGGCCTGGGTGCGGCGTAACAAGGGCCGGGCATAGCCGTCGAATTCGCGAGGGGTGATTTCATTGGAGAAGCTGAAGTAGCGCCGCAAACCATCGAGGCGCTGCTGCTGATCATCGAAACGCTCGGCTATACGGCTAAAGCGCTCACTGGCCAACAGCTCGAAGCGCTGGCGCAACTGCTGCATGTAGAACGCCTGTGTGGCCAGCGCCAAGGCTACCGACAGCATGCCACCGGCCACCAGTGCCACCAGGGCCACCCCCCAGGCAGCCATCGCCTCGCTGCCCAGGCCCAGTACCTTCGCACGCACGCCATACTTCGACATAGATTGATCTCGTCAACGTCAGCGTCCTGCGAACATTCTGGCCCTGTGCTGAGTTATAGCTATTGGCCATTAGCCCTGCAACGCAGCTGGTCGTTTCACCGCAATTGCAGGCGCCAGGCGCGGTGAATGCGATTGTTACGGGCAAAGTCCGGGTCCAGGGTCTGGGCGGTGATTTCCTCGACCACATAGCGCGCCTGCAAGTGCTCATCAAGCTGGAACTTGCGGAAGTTGTTGGAAAAATACAGCACCCCTCCGGGCGCCAGGCGTGCCATCGCCAGGTCGAGCAGTTGCACGTGATCGCGCTGAACGTCGAACACCCCTTCCATACGTTTGGAATTGGAGAACGTTGGCGGGTCGATGAAGATCAGGTCATAGCTGTCGCGGTTGGCTTCCAGCCAGGCCATGACATCCCCCTGCTCCAGGCGGTTGCGCTCGGAGAAGCCGTTGAGCGCAAGGTTGCGACGTGCCCAGTCCAGGTAGGTCTTGGACAGATCGACGCTGGTGGTGCTGCGTGCCCCCCCTTTGGCGGCATGCACGCTGGCGGTAGCGGTATAGCAGAACAGATTGAGGAAACGCTTGCCCGCCGCTTCGCGCTGGATGCGCATGCGCATCGGGCGGTGGTCGAGGAACAGCCCGGTATCGAGGTAGTCGGTGAGGTTGACCAGCAGCTTGACGCCACCTTCGTTCACCTCCTGGAAACGCCCCTCGGTGGCCTGGCGTTCATACTGACGGGTGCCACTTTGCCGCTCGCGGCGCTTGAGCACCACACGCTGCGGGTCAATGCCCAGCACCTGGGGGATCGCTGCCAACGCATCCAGCAAACGTGACTGGGCCTTTTCCGGATCGATCGAGCGGGGCGCAGCGTACTCCTGCACGTGTACCCAATCCTGGTAGAGGTCGACGGCCAGGGCGTACTCGGGCATGTCAGCATCGTATAGGCGATAGCAGTCGACCTGTTCCTTGCGCGCCCACTTGCCTAGCTGCTTGAGGTTTTTCTGCAGGCGATTGGCGAACATCTGCGCGCCTTCGGACAGGCGTGCCGGCTCATTGGCCACCGGCACCTGGCGTCGCGTGTCAGTGTGTTCAGCCTGGGCCTCGCGGCGCTCGCCAGTGACGAACTGGTCAGGCTGCACCTTGAACAGCAGCAGCTTGCACGGCAATGCGCCGTTCCAGAACGCATATTGCTTGTGGCTGCGGATGCCCATGCGCTTGCCCAGCTCCGGCGCACCGGTAAACACTGCCGCCTCCCAGCCCATGCACGCCTGGCGCAGGCGTTCGCCGAGGTTCTGGTAGAGGTACAGCAAGCTGGCCTCGTCGCCCAGGCGCTCGCCATACGGCGGGTTGCTGATGACCAGGCCCTTCTGGTTCTGGTCCGGACGTGGTTCGAAACTGGCGACTTCACCCTGGTAGATCTTGACCCAGTCACCCAGGCCGGCGCGCTCGACGTTGTTGCGCCCCGGCTGGATCAGCCGAGGGTCGGCCTCGTAGCCACGGATCCACAGGGGTGGCTTGGCCAGGCCAGCGTGCGCGCGGGCCTGTGCCTGCTCGTGGACCTTGCGCCAGGTGGCCGGCACATGGCCCAGCCAGGCGCTGAACCCCCAACGCTCACGTTTGAGGTTCGGGGCGATGTCGGCAGCCATCATCGCCGCCTCGACCAGGAAGGTGCCCACACCACACATCGGGTCGGCAAGGGCGCCGCCTTCAGCGGCAATGCGTGGCCAGCCGGCGCGGATCAGCACCGCCGCCGCCAGGTTTTCCTTCAGCGGCGCAGCGCCTTGCTGCAGGCGGTAGCCACGCTGGTGCAGGCTATGGCCGGAGAGGTCCAGCGAGAGGATCGCCTCGCCACGGTCCAGCCGCAGGTGCACGCGCACATCGGGGTCGATCTTTTCCACCGATGGGCGCAGGCCTTCGCGGTTGCGCAGTTTGTCGACAATCGCATCCTTGACCTTGAGCGCGCCAAAGTGGGTGTTGTCGATGCCCGAACCATGGCCGCTGAATTCCACGGCCAGGGTCCCGTCGGCGGCCAGGTGGTCAGCCCAATCAACCGCGTGGACGCCATCGTAAAGGTCGTCGGCGTTCTTCATGTTGAAGCGCTTTAGCACCAGCAACACGCGGTTGGCCAGGCGCGACCAGAGGCACAGGCTGTAGGCGGTTTCCATGTCGGCCTCGCCGCGGATGGCCGAGGTGTGCTCACGCACCTCTTCGAGGCCCAGGCCTCTGGCCTCTTCGGCAAGCAGGCCTTCCAGGCCTTTGGGGCAGGTGAGATAGAGTTCGAAACGGTCCGACATGTGTTTTCCAGAGCCTTGGGCTATTAAAGTGACGAGGCGACGCATCGCCCCGCCGATGTTTGCCCGAACGCCCTTCCAGCAAGCGTCCGAGTGGCCGCCGCTGCCAACAGGTGGGCAGCGGACGGTCCGGGCCGCCTGATCGATCCGTGCTCGCCCAGTGGCAGAAACAGCTTAGATCATCAGGCAGTACTAAAAATTTCCGTCGACATCAGGGCGCATGTGACCCTTCGTCGCATTTCAAATTATTTCTGTCATCACGCTGCAGCGCTGGCGAAATGACGTCAAGCGTCAGCAAACCCCGATCATAGCGGCCTCAACAGCAAATAAGGTTGAGTCGCATTTATTTACTTATCCCTTCACCCTCGGAAAGGTTACGTGCTTATGACAAATCGATCATTCCCAGCGTGACTCGCATTCGTTAGAACTGGTCTTAGGCCGCTTCGCAACGAGGCGGCACTTTCAGCCCGCCACGCCGGCAGCGGGCGCACACCGGCAGAACGACTCTGCCCGGCCTCGGAGAGGCCGACGGGACATTACAGTCAACAAGTGAGGGCAACACCCTATGAGAAGACTTAAGCGTGATCCGTTGGAAAGAGCATATTCACGTGGCTACCAATACGGGGTCACCGGCAAATCCCGCGAACTTTGCCCTTTCAATCTTCCTTCAGTTCGCCAAGCCTGGATTAACGGCTGGCGCGAAGGTCGCGGTGATAACTGGGACGGAATGACTGGCACCGCTGGCATCCATAGACTCAACGAAAATCACGCCGTTGGCTGAACGAGGACACTGAATTCGAGTCACCATGCACGCCCCATCCGGGCGGCGGGCTAAGGCCCAGGGGCCCCTTCAAGGGGCCCTTTTTTATGCGTGCGGTTTATCCGCGGGGCATGGCCGCGATCGCATCCACGGCTTCACGGATCAATGCGGGCCCTTTGTAGATGAAGCCCGAATAGATTTGCACCAGGCTGGCGCCGGCAGCAATCTTCTCGGCGGCGTGTCGGCCTTCGGTAATGCCGCCGGCCGCAATGATCGGCAGCTTGCCACCCAGCTCACCTGCCAGCACCTTGACGATATGGGTGCTCTTGCTCAGCACCGGCGCCCCCGACAAACCACCCGCTTCGCCCCCATATGGCAGCCCTTCAACGCCCTCACGGCCCAGGGTGGTGTTGGTAGCGATCACCGCGTCCATCCCCGACGTCATCAGTGCAGCGGCCACCAGTGCGGTTTCCTCGTCGCTCATGTCCGGGGCAATCTTGATCGCCAGCGGTACGCGCTTGCCCTGTTCACCCGCCAACTGCTCGCGGCGCTCGGCCAACGCATCGAGCAACTGCTTGAGCGAGTCGCCGAACTGCAGGCTGCGCAGGCCTGGGGTATTCGGTGAACTGACGTTGACGGTGATGTAACTGGCCTGGGCATAGACCTTGCTCAGGCAGATCAGGTAATCGTCTACCGCGCGCTCGACCGGGGTATCGAAGTTCTTGCCAATGTTGATACCCAGCACACCGTCATAGCGCGAAGCACGTACCCGCTCGAGCAGATGATCGACGCCCAGGTTGTTGAAGCCCATACGGTTGATGATCGCCGTGGCTTCTGGCAGGCGGAACAGCCGCGGCTTGGGGTTGCCCGGTTGCGGTCGCGGGGTGACCGTGCCGATCTCGACGAAACCAAAGCCCAGCTGGGCAAAGCCATCGATGGCCGCGCCATTCTTGTCCAGACCCGCAGCCAGGCCAACCGGGTTGGCAAAGTTCAAGCCCATCACGCTCACCGGCAACGCTGCGGGCTGCTTGCACAGCACACCGTTGAGACCAAGGCGGCCACCGGCGCCGATCAGGTCCAGGGACAGGTCATGGGAGGTTTCCGGAGAAAGCTTGAACAGCAGCTGGCGGGCCAGGGTATACATGGGCGGGCAAGGCTCAGGGGTGAATGAGGCTGCGATTATAGCCAGCGTGCGGCTGGCATGACAGCAAATCCTGGGAGCGCCTTGGCACATGGGTTGCTACATCGCTTGCACAGTGCCTATTCAGTACAGGCGGGGATATTTGTGACTACATCAGCCCTGGCATGGGTAAACGGCAGCGATGCCCCGGAGAAACCCAGCCTCAACATCGGCTTCATGGCCCTGACCGATTGCGCCTCGGTGGTGGTTGCCGCCACCCAGGGCTTCGCCCAGCAACAGGGGCTGTCCCTGACCCTCAAACGCCAAGGTTCATGGGCCGGCCTGCGCGACAAGCTGGCCACTGGCGAACTGGATGCCGCGCACTGCCTGTACGGCCTGGTGTACGCCGTGCACCTGGGCATAGGTGGCGTGCCGGCCAGCGACATGGCGGTGCTGATGGGGCTGAATCAGAACGCCCAGGCCATCAACCTCTCCCCTGCCCTGCAGCGCCAGGGCGTGACCAGCCCTGAAGCACTGGCTCGCCTGGTGCACCAACAAAGCGCACGACTGACCTTCGCACAGACCTTCCCCACCGGCACCCATGCCATGTGGCTGTATTACTGGCTGGCCAGCCAAGGCATTCACCCCTTGCACGATGTCGACAGCGTGGTGGTCCCTCCCGCCCAGATGGCAGCGCACGTTCAGGCCGGGCGAATCGACGGGTTCTGTGTCGGCGAGCCTTGGGCAGCGGCGGCCGTGGCTCAAGGCCAAGGGTTCACCCTGGCCACCAGCCAGACGGTCTGGCCCGACCACCCCGAAAAGGTTCTGGCCAGCGCCCGCGCCTTCGTCGAACAGTACCCCAACAGTGCGCGCGCCCTGGTCAAAGCCATCCTCGCTGCCGGCCGCTTCATCGAACAGAGCCCAGAGAACCGTCGCAGCACCGCGCAGTTGCTCAGCGGCAGCGCTTACCTGGACACCGCCCTGGGCACCATCGAACCACGCCTGCTCGGCGACTACCAGGATGGGCTGGGCAACCACTGGCACGACCATCACGCCCTGCGCCTGTTCGACCAAGGCCGGGCCAACCTGCCTTACCTGTCCGACGGCATGTGGTTCATGACTCAGTTCCGCCGTTGGGGCCTGCTGCGTGATGACCCCGACTATCTCGGCGTCGCCCGCCAGGTCCAGCAATGGGCCTTGTATCGGGAAGCGGCGCAAGCCCTGGGTGTGCATTGTCCGGACCTGCCGATGCGCAGCAGCCTGTTGATCGATGGTATCCGCTGGGATGGCAGCGACCCGCACGGCTATGCCCGCAGCTTCAGTCTGCATGCGCTGGGCGAACTGCCCGATGCTCGTATCGGTCTGTGAGGGCCATCACCATGCTGCGCATCCTGCTGATCGACGATACCCAGAACAAGCTCGGCCGCCTCAAGGCCGCCCTGCGCGAAGCAGGCTTCGAAGTAATCGAGGCGCCGGACCTGACCATCGACCTGCCCGCCTGCGTCGAATCAGTGCGCCCCGACGTGGTGTTGATCGACACTGACTCCCCCGATCGCGACGTGATGGAACAGGTGGTGCTGGTCAGCCGCGACCAGCCTCGCCCGATCGTGCTGTTTACCGACGAGCATGACCCTGGGGTGATGCGCCAGGCGATCCAGGCGGGTGTCAGCGCGTACATCGTCGAAGGCATCCACGCCGCTCGGCTGCAGCCGATTCTGGATGTCGCCATGGCCCGCTTCGAAAGCGACCAGGCACTCAAGGCGCAGTTGCTGGCGCGCGACCAGCAGCTTGCCGAGCGCAAACGCATCGAGCAGGCCAAGGGCTTGCTGATGACGATGAAGGACTGCAACGAAGAGCAGGCCTACACCCTGATGCGCCGGCAGGCCATGAGCCGACAGCAGAAGTTGATCCAGGTGGCTGATCAGATCATAGCCATGCACGAGATGCTGGGCTGAAGCCCCAGGCGCGCCAGCTTGGCCCAGCTTTTGCTGGATAAAGTGCACCGGTAGCCAACGGCGGTTGCCCACAGACCCTCGACAAAGACGTCGCTCCCCCTCCACGCCAGTGGGTCGGGTAGCGGCGTCTTTTCGTTTCCGTTGCATTGCCCAATGAGGTGTTCGATGAGTACCAGCTTCTGGAAATCCGGGCATGTGCCCACGCTGTTCGCCGCCTTTCTGTATTTCGACCTGAGCTTCATGGTCTGGTACCTGCTTGGCCCCCTGGCGGTGCAGATCGCCACCGATCTGCAACTGAGCGCACAGCAACGGGGCCTGATGGTGGCGACACCGATTCTGGCGGGGGCAGTGCTGCGCTTTGTCATGGGCCTGCTGGTCGACCGTCTTTCGCCTAAGACTGCCGGGCTGATCGGCCAGGTGATCGTTATCGGTGCCCTGGCTGGGGCCTGGTACCTGGGTGTCCATAGCTATGAGCAGGCCCTGTTGCTCGGCGTGTTCCTTGGCGTTGCCGGCGCCTCGTTCGCCGTTTCATTGCCGCTGGCCTCGCAGTGGTACCCGCCACAGCATCAGGGCAAGGCAATGGGCATCGCCGGTGCAGGCAACTCCGGCACCGTTTTTGCCGCCTTGCTGGCGCCTGTGCTAGCCGCAGGTTTCGGCTGGAACAACGTGTTTGGTTTCGCCGTTATCCCCTTGACCCTGACCTTGGCATTGTTCGCCCTGCTCGCGCGCAATGCACCCCATCGGCCAACGCCAAAGGCCATGGCCGATTACCTCAAAGCCCTGGGTGACCGCGACAGCTGGTGGTTCATGTTCTTCTACAGCGTCACCTTCGGCGGCTTCATCGGCCTGGCCAGTGCCCTGCCCGGTTATTTCAGCGACCAGTATGGCCTCAGTCCGATCACTGCCGGCTACTACACGGCTGCCTGTGTCTTCGCCGGCAGCCTGATGCGCCCGTTGGGCGGCGCACTGGCCGATCGCTTCGGCGGTATCCGCACGCTGCTGGGCATGTACAGCATTGCCGCCATCTGCATCGCAGCCGTGGGCTTCCACCTGCCCAGCGCCCCCGCAGCACTGGCTTTGTTCGTCAGTGCCATGCTTGGCCTCGGGGCAGGTAACGGCGCGGTGTTCCAGCTGGTACCGCAACGTTTTCGCCTGGAAATCGGTGTGATGACTGGGCTGATCGGCATGGCCGGGGGCATAGGCGGCTTCCTGCTGGCGGCCGGCCTGGGCGCCATCAAGCAGCACACCGGCGATTACCAGTTGGGGCTGTGGCTGTTCGCCAGCCTGGGCCTGCTGGCCTGGTTCGGCCTGCATGGGGTGAAGCGACGCTGGCGTACCACCTGGGGCTCGGCGGCGGTCACTGCGGCCCGAGTATGAGGCCAGGCGATGAGCCTACAACTGAGTTTTGCCCAGGCCAGTGCCACCGGGCCACGTGCAGAGAACCAGGACGCCCTGCGCCTGGTCACCCCGGCGCCAGAGCTTGCCGCCAGCAAGGGCTACCTGTTCGCCCTTGCCGACGGCGTCAGCCAGTGCGCCGATGGCGGCCTGGCAGCACGGGCCAGCCTGCAGGCGCTGGCCATGGACTATTACGCCACACCCGCCACCTGGAGCGTGACGCAGGCGCTTGATCGGTTGCTGCTGGCACAGAACCGCTGGTTGCGTGCGCAAGGCGACCAACCACTGCTGACCACGCTCAGTGCCCTGGTCCTGCGTGGGCGCCGTTTCACCCTGGCGCATGTCGGCGATTGCCGTGCCTACCGCTGGCACGACGACCGCCTGCAGCGCCTGAGCGAAGACCACGTGTGGGACCAGCCGGGCATGCAGCACGTGCTCAAACGGGCGCTGGGCCTCGATCAACACCTGTTGGTGGATTACCTGGACGGCGAGCTGCAACAGGGCGAATGCTACGTGCTGGTGAGCGACGGCGTCTGGGCCAGCCTGGGCGACCAGCATATCCAGGCGGTGCTACGCGAGCAGCCTGACCTGCAGTTGGCCGCCGACACGCTGGTCGCCAGCGCCCATTACAATGGCAGCCGGGACAATGCCAGCGCCCTGCTGGTACGGGTCGAGCAACTGGGTACAGCCAACCTGGGCGATACCCTGGTGCAACTGCAGCAATGGCCGCTGCCCGGCCTCCTGCGCGACGGCCAGGCGATCGATGGCTGGCAGGTCGAGACACGCCTGGCGCACAGCCGTCAGGCCTTGCTCTACCGCGTGCGCGACAGCCTAGGCCAGCCATGGCTGTTGAAAACCTTGCCGTCCGCTAGCGCGCACCTGCCCGACGCCGCACAAAACCTGTTGCTTGAGGAATGGTTCCTGCGCAGGGTGGCCGGCCGCCATTTCCCCGAGCTGCACACCGCCAGCCAGCGCCAGCACCTGTATTACGTGATGCGTGAGCATAACGGGCTCACACTCGCAGCCCAGTTTGCCGAACAGGGCCCATTACCGCTGGCTCAATGGCTGGAAGTGGCCCGCCAACTGCTGCAGGCAATCGGCATACTGCACCGGCGCAACCTGCTGCACCGTGACATCAAGCCCGACAACCTGCACCTGGGCAAGGATGGCCAATTGCGCCTGTTGGACTTTGGCCTTGCGTACTGCCCTGGCCTGAGCGAAGACCCACCGCATGCGTTGCCCGGCACACCGTCGTACATTGCTCCGGAAGCTTTCGAAGGCCACCCGCCAAGCCCGCGCCAGGACCTGTATGCGGCAGGTGTCACGCTCTATTACCTGCTGACTGGGCATTACCCCTATGGTGAGGTGGAAGCGTTCCAACGCCCGCGCTTTGGCCAGCCTGTCAATGCCGCGCGCTATCGCCCTGACCTGCCGCAATGGTTGCAGCACAACCTGCAACAAGCTGTGGCGGCGGACCCGTTGCGTCGCTTCGAAACCGCCGAACAGTGGTTGCTGCTGCTCGAACGCGGCGAGCGGCAGGTGCTCAGTCGCCCATTACCACTGCTCGAGCGCGAGCCGCTGAAGGTCTGGCGGACCCTGGCCCTGCTGTCGTTACTGCTCAACCTGATACTGCTATTGAGCCTGCTCAAAAGCTGAGTGCACTTGCCAATGAGCAACGCTGGGTGAGCAAGCACTTGCGATTGGTCTGTGCCGCCCCTGGTTCGCTGCGCAACGGCACAAACGCCAGGCAAAGAAAAACCCGGCCGAGGCCGGGTTTTTCATTGAAGCTTCAAACCAATTACTTGGCCTGGGCTTCTACCTGAGCTTCAACGCGACGGTTGATAGCACGGCCTTCTTCGGTGGCGTTGTCAGCAACCGGACGGGTTTCGCCGTAGCCAACCGAGTCAACACGGCTCGACTCTACACCGTACTGCTGGGTCAGAACCTGCTTCACAGCATTGGCACGACGCTCGGACAGCTTCTGGTTGTAAGCGTCTGGGCCAACGGAGTCAGTGTGACCTTCAACCACGGTGGTGGTTTGTGGGTACTGCTTCATGAAGTCAGCCAGGTTCTTGATGTCGCCGTAGCTGTTTGGCTTGACGACCGACTTGTCGAAGTCGAACTTGACGTCCAGCTCAACGCGAACGACTTCGGCAACAGCCGGGCAGCCATCAGCGTCAACGGTAACGTTGGCTGGGGTGTCAGGGCACTTGTCGACGTTGTCGCAAACACCATCGTTGTCGCTGTCGGAGCAGACTTCAGCAACGGGAGCCGGAGCGACTGCCGCTTGCTTCGGGCTACCGCCGAAGTTCAGGCCAACGCCAACGCTCGGGGCCCACTCGGTGTCGCCCTGGTCGATGTTGTACTGAGCTTCAACGCCGGCACGGGCGTAGAACATGTCGGTGATGTACCACTTGGCACCCGCGCCAACGTTGGCGAAGGTGGAGTGGTCACGACCGCCACGGCCGGTCTGGCCCAGGGACTGGTGCGAGAAACCAGCGGAAACGTACGGACGGATGGCGTCGTACGGGTTGTTGAAGTGGTAAACGGCATCCAGGGCAGTGTTCGAACCCTTGATGTTCTTGCCGTCGTCGCCACGAGCGTTGTGAACTTCGTCGTAGCCCAGACGCAGCTCAACGTCGTCGGTCAGGAAGTAACCGATCGAACCGCCGAACAGGTTGCCGTCGTTCTTGAAGTCGCGCTGGCTGTCGAAGAATTCCTTCTTGTAGAAGATTTCAGTCTCGACGGCGCCTTGACCTTGTGCCATAGCGCCAATCGAAGTGGCGGCTACAAGCGAACCAATGGCCAAGCCCAAGGTGTTTTTCAATTTCATCCGTTAAATCCCCATCTGGTGATAGTTAAGCAGTCCCACCAAAAATCCGGGGGACAACTCGACGGCAAGTCTAGCAGAACTCGCCGGTTGGTTAGAGATATTTCCGATGGACTAAGTTTCATCCATCCCTGCAAATTTCTCTCTAAGCTTGTCTAGCGCGCGCTTGTAGCGCATTTTCGTGGCGCTCAGGCCCATGTGCATGATATCGGCGATTTCCTGGAATTCCAGTTCTGCGACAAATCGCAGCACCAGAATTTCCCGGTCGATCGGGTTCACATGCACCAGCCACTTGTCCAGCCCACCCTTTTCTTCGGGTTTCGGAGCCTTGTCTTCTGACGCCTCTTCAACAGGGTCAAGACTCAAGGCATCCATCAACCGACGTTTGCGACGCTCCTTGCGGTACTGGGTAATGCACTCGTTGTAGGTAATGCTGTAGAGCCAGGTCTTGAACTTGGATTTGCCCTCGAAGTTCTTCAGACCATACAGCACCTTCAGCATCACTTCCTGACAGACATCATCGGCATCCCGGTCGTTCCCCAAATAACGCGCACAGACGTTGAACAGGGTCCGCTGGTAGCGCCGCATGAGTTCCTCATAGGCGCGGGTAACGTGATACAGCTCTTCATGCGAACGCGCCACCAACTCCTCGTCGGTGAGCTCGCGGGGGTCATAACGCATGGGCGGCGAATGCACTTTATTCAAAACGGATCTGGCCGACAGTCAGGTCAATGTCGCCGCTCGGCCCGTGGGTCGATTTTTGCGGCGGCATACATTAACAGCTTTTGTGCGGTTAGCGGCTATTGACGCGCTGCTCGAGCAGCACGCGATTCGACAACGACACCAGTTCGCCATCGTCGGTCAGCAGCGTCGTCTTGACCGTGCCAATCTCCTCAATCTGCCCTTCGACCTCTCCAATCCGCACCTGCTGGCCAACTTGGTAGAGTTCGCGAACGTAGATACCGGCCAGAATCTGCCCGGCAATTTCGCGACTGCCCAGGCCCATGGCAAGCGCAACGGCCAGACCAACGGTAATCAAGCCAATCACGATGACGTGGTTGAGCAGGTCGGTCTTGACCTCCAGCTGGCTGATCGCCACCGAGATGCTGATGATGATGACCAGGCCCTGCGTGATGCGCCCCAGCCCCGCGGAATACTCAAGGCCGATACCTTCGGCGGCACCGCGCACCAGGCCATTGGCCACCTGTGCCAGCAGCACACCCGCCAGCAACACCAGCGCGGCGCCAAACACCTTGGGCAGGTACAGGGCAAGCATGTCGAGGGTTGCCGAGACCCGCTCGAGACCGAGCGATTCAGCGGCCGATACAAGGAATATAAGCAGCACGAACCAATAGACGATCTTGCCGATCAGGGTTGAGATCGGCACCTGGATACCAACCCGGCCAAGCATCTTGGTCAGCCCGGTACCCGCCATCAGGCGATCGAGGCCGAACTTGGCCAGCAGCTTGGACAGCAGTGTATCGAGCAGCTTGGCGACCACGAAACCGAGCAGCACCACGACCAGCGCGCCGAACAGGTTGGGGATGAAGTTCGCCACCTTGGTCCATAGGGCAGTCATGGCAGTGACCAGGCTCTGGGTCCAGAGATCGAGTTCCATATTCAATCGGCCTTATCAGCTTTGCTGCCAGTGGCAGCGTTACGGGCAGAATTGCGGCGCACCGGCGCCACATGCGCCGAGCCATTGTTCACGGCGATCAGCAGCGCCTGGCTCCAGCGGCCAAGCAGGCTGAACAGATCACCCGCGCCGACCTGACGGTTGGCGGTTTTCAGCACGCGACCCAGACAGGCGGCGTCGTCCCGGTCCTTACCGGACGGCGACGCCTTGAGCAGGTCACGCAGGGATTCTTCAAACGGATCGTGCATGTGCACCTCGCGCAGTGTCAGTCAGAGACGAGAGCGCCGGGCGATGGGTCACACATCGCAGTGGGACGAATGTTTCAAGATGGCTCGCCCCCCTCACACCCAGCGCAGCCGCCGGAACAGCCACCACTGCCCCACCGCCAGCCCCAGCACGACGATGCAGGCGAACAGGAAGCCATAGGGGTTTTCAGCCCCCGGAATACCGCCGACGTTGATGCCCAGCAGCCCGGTAATGAAGCTCATGGGCAGGAAAATACAGGTGATGATGCCAAACCGGTACATGGTCCGGTTCATCCGCTCGCTACGCCGCCGGTCTTCGCTTTCCAGCACCAGCGCGGCCCGTTCGCGGGTCAGCTCCAATTCTTCGAGGTAGCGGATCAGGCTGTTGTTGAGTTCGTTCCAGTAGTCGGCGTCGGCATCGGCGAACCAGCTCCACTTGCTGCGCGAGAGCTGTGCGTAGATCTCCCGCTGCGGCGCCAGAAAACGCCGAAGGCCAGCAGCCCGACGGCGGATCTGCTGCAAGCTGCCTTGCTCCGGAGTATACCGTTCGTCGGATTCGACCTTTTCCTCTTCCAGGTCGACCAGTTCCGACAGGTCGCTGACCAGCCCTTGCACCTTTTCGGTCAGTAATTCACCCATGAGCAGCAAAAGCGCGGAGGCCGATTTCGGCCCCCTGCCCTCATCCAGTTGCTGAAGAATTTCGTCGCTGGCGCGCAACGGCCGCAAGCGCAGCGAAATGACCCGCCGCGCCTGGGCGAAGATACGCACCGAAACCATGTCTTCGGGCTCAGCACCCGGGTTGAGGTTGACCCCGCGCAAAAACAGCAGCAGCTGTTCCTCGGCCAGCGGCAGCAGGCGCGGACGGGTGTTCTCTTCCAGCAACAAATCACAAGCGAATTCAGTCAGGCCGCTGTGGCGCAGCAGCCAGGTTCGGGTTTGCGGATGACTGCGGTCCCAGTGCAGCCACAGGCTTTCCTGTGGCTGCAACTGCAGGTCGTCCAGCTCAGTCCGGGCGATCGAGCGTGCGCCGCCTTTACCATCGAGCACCAGGGCATGCACCAGCCCCCACTGCGCGTTGTCTTCCTCGAACATCAAAGCTCCATCAGCGCGCGCGGCGCGTCACTCCGGCATCTTCAGCGGGCTTGGCGAGACGATCACGCCGTTGTTGTCGGCATACACGTACTCACCCGGGCGGAAAGTCACCCCGGCGAAGGTCACGACCACGTTCAGGTCACCGATACCACGCTTGTCGGTCTTCATCGGATGGCTGGCCAGTGCCTGCACCCCCACGTTGGTCTGGATCAGCACATCGACGTCACGTACACAGCCATAGATCACCAGGCCTTCCCAGCCATTGCTGGCGGCCTTCTCCGCCAGCATGTCGCCCAGCAGCGCGCGGCGCAGCGAACCGCCACCATCGACCACCAGGACCTTGCCCTTGCCGTCGAGCTCGACCTGCTCCTTGACCAGCGAGTTGTCTTCGAAGCATTTGATGGTGACGATCTGGCCGCCGAATGAATCACGGCCACCGAAGTTGCTGAACATCGGCTCCAGCACCTGGACCAGGTCTGGATAGGCGTCGCACAAGTCGGGCGTTACGTAATGCTGCATGGGAAGCTCCTGTCAGTCACAACGAAAAGCGGGTATCGGCCAAGGCTACACCGGGGAGGCTGTTGCAGTCATCCGGGACTGATCGGTCATAGCTATTTCGTCTGCTCCGAAGACAGGGCCCGCACAGGCAGCAGAACATCAACCGACTGGCACAGGCTCCACCCTCACAATCGATGCATGCACCGGTGCCAGAGGCGCGCGCAACCAGCGCTCTACCAACGGCCACACCTGTACCTGCGCCGCCTTGCTCACCAGCATGTCGACATGCCCGAACGCCTCGAAGCCTTCCTCGCGGCCCAACCTGAGGAACTGCTTGCGTTCCCCGCCCAGTTGCTCGAACAGCTTGCGACAGGCCCACACGGGGTCCTGGAAATCGCCCGCGCCCGCGACTGCCAGCACGGGCACGTCGACGTCCGCCAGGCCAGCCCACCAATCGCTGTCCTTGTCACCAAAGCGGCCAAACAGACCATGCCAGCGCATGCTCTCCAGAGCCAGGCCAATCGGTTCATCTTCAGGCCCGCGCTTGAAGCGTGGCCCGGAAATCTGCCCCCAGCGCCTGAGCAGCAGCTTCGCGCCCCAGGCCACTGGCGGCACCTTCAACGGCCAATACACCCGGCTGACCTGCGTGCCGAAAAACGCGGCACTGGCGACCTGCTCGGCACGCAGAAAACCACCGCCCAGGGCCGCCGCCAGGGTGGTCCCGCCCAACGAATGGCCGACCCAGTGCGGCGCTCGGCCTGACTGCTCTTCAACGAAGGCTGCGATCAACGGCAGGTCATGGCGGGCATAATCGGCAACCCGGTTGTGCCGCCAATTGCGGTTACGCGGTGACAGACCATGGCCGCGCATCTCCGGGATCCACACATCGAAACCCGCCCGTGCCAGGTAGGCGCCCAGGCCAATGCCCTTGGGCGAATACCAAAAGCGCCGGTTGGAGAAACTGCCATGCAGGAGTATGACCGGCACGCCCTGGGCCCGGCCCTGGTCGGCCACACCCAGGCGGGTAACGGCCAGCTCAACGCTAGGGTCAGGGCTGTTGCCAGCCTTGATCCGGTACACGTCTTCGCTGAGGTCGCCGCGGCGCTCGGCACTGAGCAAGGCCACGGGAAATAGATTGCTGCTGCTTTGCATAGGGTTTGGTGCACAAAAAAGGGCGGGATCCATTGCTGGAACTCGCCCTGAAAAAAACCAGGCGCAGGCGCGTCAGGCACGCCTGCGCATTCACTCCATCAGGCCGCGCCCTGACCTTCGGCCAGGAAGAACCAGGTTTCGAGTACCGAGTCCGGGTTCAACGACACGCTCTCGATACCCTGCTCCATCAGCCATTTGGCCAGGTCCGGGTGGTCCGACGGGCCTTGGCCACAGATACCGATGTACTTACCAGCCTTGTTGCACGCCTGAATGGCGTTGGCCAGCAGCTTCTTCACCGCCGGGTTACGCTCATCGAACAGGTGGGCGATGATGCCGGAGTCGCGGTCCAGGCCCAGGGTCAACTGGGTCAGGTCGTTGGAGCCGATGGAGAAGCCGTCGAAGTACTCGAGGAACTCTTCGGCCAGGATGGCGTTGGACGGCAGTTCGCACATCATGATCACGCGCAAGCCGTTGTCGCCACGGGCCAGGCCGTTCTCGGCGAGCAGGTCGATCACCTGGCTGGCTTCGCCCAGGGTGCGCACGAATGGCACCATGATCTCGACGTTGGTCAGGCCCATCTCGTTGCGCACGCGCTTGAGGGCGCGGCACTCAAGCTCGAAGCAGTCGCGGAACGACTCGCTGATGTAGCGCGAGGCACCCCGGAAGCCCAGCATCGGGTTTTCTTCTTCCGGCTCGTACAGCTTGCCGCCGATCAGGTTGGCGTATTCGTTGGACTTGAAGTCCGACAGGCGCACGATGACCTTTTTCGGGTAGAAGGCCGCCGCCAAGGTGCTGATACCCTCGACCAGCTTCTCGACGTAGAACCCAACCGGGTCGTTGTAGCCGGCGATGCGCTTGTCGACGCTTTCTTTCAACTCCGGCGGCAGGCCGGCATAGTTCAACAGCGCCTTGGGGTGCACGCCGATCATGCGGTTGATGATGAATTCCAGACGCGCCAGGCCGACACCGGCATTGGGCAACTGGGCGAAATCGAAGGCGCGGTCCGGGTTGCCGACGTTCATCATGATCTTGAACGGCAGCTCGGGCATGGCGTCCACCGAGTTCTGGCGGATGTCGAAGCCCAGTTCGCCTTCGAAGATGAAGCCGGTGTCGCCTTCAGCGCACGATACGGTCACACCCTGGCCGTCCTTGAGCAGCTGGGTGGCGTTGCCGCAACCGACCACTGCCGGAATACCCAGCTCACGGGCGATGATCGCCGCGTGGCAAGTACGCCCACCGCGGTTGGTAACGATCGCGCTGGCGCGCTTCATCACCGGTTCCCAGTCCGGGTCGGTCATGTCGGACACCAGCACATCGCCTGGCTGCACCTTGTCCATCTCGGACACATCGTTGATCACGCGGACCTTGCCAGCACCGATGCGTTGCCCGATGGCACGGCCTTCGACCAGCACGGTACCCTTCTCTTTGAGCAGGTAGCGTTCCATGACGTTGGCGCTGGCACGGCTCTTCACGGTCTCAGGACGAGCCTGAACGATGTACAGCTTGCCGTCGTCACCGTCCTTGGCCCATTCAATGTCCATCGGGCGCTGGTAGTGCTGCTCGATGATCATCGCCTGCTTGGCCAGCTCATTGACTTCGTCATCGCTCAGGCAGAAACGCGCACGCTCGGCACGCTCGACTTCGACGGTCTTGACCGAGCGCCCGGCCTTGGCTTCGTCGCCGTAGACCATCTTGATCGCCTTGCTGCCCAGGTTGCGGCGCAGAATCGCCGGGCGACCGGCCTGCAGGGTGCTCTTGTGAACGTAGAATTCGTCAGGGTTGACGGCGCCCTGCACCACGGTTTCGCCCAGGCCGTAGGCGCCGGTGATGAACACTACATCACGGAAGCCCGACTCGGTGTCGAGGGTAAACATCACACCGGCTGTGCCAGTTTCCGAACGGACCATGCGCTGCACGCCCGCCGACAGGGCTACCAGCTTGTGGTCGAAGCCCTGGTGTACGCGGTAGGCGATGGCACGGTCGTTGAACAGCGAGGCGAACACTTCCTTGGCCGCGCGGATCACGTTGTCGACGCCACGGATGTTGAGGAAGGTTTCCTGCTGGCCGGCGAACGAGGCATCCGGCAGGTCTTCGGCAGTGGCCGAAGACCGCACGGCAACGGCCATGTTCGGGTTGCCCTTGGACATTTCGGCGAACGCCGTACGGATTTCCGAATCCAGACGGGCCGGGAATTCGGCTTCCATGACCCACTGACGGATCTGTGCGCCCGTCTTGGCCAAGGCATTGACGTCATCCACGTTCAGCGCATCGAGTGCGGCGTGGATGCGGTCGTTCAGGCCACTCTGGTCGAGAAAGTCGCGGTACGCCTGAGCCGTAGTGGCAAAGCCGCCCGGTACCGACACACCGGCACCTGCGAGGTTACTGATCATCTCGCCCAGGGATGCGTTCTTGCCCCCCACATGCTCTACATCATGGACGCCGAGCTTATCGAGGGAAACTACGTACTCTACCAAGGTGATCTCTCCACTAACTGTATTGGAAAAGCTCAAGGGCACCCGCCTGCCTTCATTGACTGGGCCGGGCGCTTGTGGCCTGTACCTGGAAAATAAGTGAGAATGCCGACAGCCGCATTCGGCAAACCGAACTTATCATATCCAAGAAACGTCATCAGCTTAAGGCCCAGATCGCAAATGAAACGAACCGCGTTCTTCATCTCCGATGGCACCGGTATCACTGCCGAAACCCTGGGCCAAAGCCTGCTCGCTCAATTCGAAAGCATTCCGTTCAACAAATTCACCCGTCCGTACATCGACACGCCGGACAAGGCGCGGGCCATGGTGCAGCAGATCAATGCCGCCGCCGAACGCGACGGCATGCGTCCGATCATCTTCGACACCATCGTCAATCAGGACATCCGCGAGATCCTGGCGACGTCGAATGGCTTCATGATCGACATCTTTTCGACGTTTTTATCCCCGCTCGAGCAGGAATTGACAGCCCATTCGTCGTATTCCGTCGGCAAGTCGCACTCGATCGGCGGCAACTCCAACTACATGGAGCGCATCGAGGCGGTCAACTTCGCCCTGGACAACGACGATGGGGCGCGTACGCACTACTACGACAAGGCCGACCTGATCCTGGTGGGCGTATCGCGCTGCGGCAAGACCCCGACCTGCCTGTACATGGCCATGCAGTTCGGCATCCGCGCCGCCAACTACCCGCTGACCGAAGACGACATGGAGCGCCTGCAACTGCCGGCTGTGCTCAAAAAGCACCACAACAAGCTGTTTGGCCTGACCATCGACCCGGACCGCCTGACCGCCATCCGCCATGAGCGCAAGCCCAACAGCCGCTATTCGAGCTTTGCCCAGTGCGAGTTCGAGGTTCGCGAGGTCGAGAGCCTATTCCGCCGCGAGAACATCCCCAACATCAATTCAACGCATTTCTCGGTGGAAGAGATCTCAGCGAAGATCCTGGTGGAAAAAGGCGTGGAGCGCAGGTTCAAGTAAACCTGCACTGGCCCTGTCGCTGGCCGGCTGGCTTCCACAGGTGCCTTGCCGACGGTAGGCCAGAACAGACATGAAAAAGCCCCGGCATCACTGCCGGGGCTTGTTCATTTCACCGAGCGATCAGGAGGGTACCACCGCCGCCTGCCCGCTCATCGCCAGGTCGACCAGCTCGCGGTTGGCCACCGCATACATCGCATAGTCGTTGCCGGTGGCATTGCGCAGGTCGTCGAGCATCGCGCGCCAGCGCTCGACCATCACCCGGTGCTGCTCGGCCCACAGCGCGACGCGTGCGTCCATGTCCTGCGGGGCATCGGCCATCTGCAGGACCGAAATAGTGATTGCCCGCTGCTGCAGGTCGATATCGTCGCGGAACGCCTCGCGGGCCAGGGCCTGCCAGTTGTTCTCCACCGGCAGGTTGCTGATCTCTTGCAGGTACCAGGTCAGGTCCAGCGCGCTGCCCACGGCGAAGAACGCCTTGGCCACCTGAGCCGGTTCGTGCCCGGTCACGTCGGCAGCCTCGATGATCGGCAACAGCGTGTACAGGTGGCTGGTGCCCGCCACCATGCGCGCCAACAACTCCGGCACACCGGCATCGACGAAGCGCTGGTAACGCACCATCCAGCGCTCGCGGGTCGGCCCCTCCAGCAGCTCATCGAGCTTGAGGCCCAACTGCGCGATTTTCGGCCCGAAGTGCGCGGTGTCACGCCCAGCGTCCTGTTCGTTGCGCCGGCTGCGCAAGAACCAGCGGGTGGCGCGGCGGCCCAGGCGCATCAGCTCGTCCATCAGGGTCAACTGCACCTCGGCCGGCACCTGATAGTCCAGTGCCTCGATCTGGCGGAACCAGTGCGGCAGGTGGAAGATGTCGCGCACGATCACATAGGCACCGGCAACATTGGCCGGGCTCATCCCGGTGGACTCCTTCAGGCGCTGGACGAAGGTAATGCCCATGTTGTTGACCAGGTCGTTGGCGATCTGCGTGCTGACAATCTCGCGCTTGAGGCGGTGGCGGCGCATGGCGTCGGCAAACTTGCTGACCAGCGACGGCGGGAAGGCGGTTTCCATGTCCCGGGTCAGGTAGTCGTCATCCGGCACCAGCGATTTGAGCAACTGCTCCTTGAGGTCGATCTTGCTGTAGGAGATCAACACCGACAACTCGGCGCGGGTCAGGCCGTGGCCTGCGGCCAGGCGTTCGGCCAGTTGCTCCTCGGTAGGCAGGAACTCGATGGCGCGGTCAAGTTTGCCGCGGCTCTCGAGGTCGGCCATCAGGCGCTTGTATTCGGCAATCCGCTCGCGGGCGCGGCGAGCCGCCAGCGACAGCGCCTGGGTCTGCTTGTAGTTGTTGCCCAGCACCAGGCCGGCCACTTCATCGGTCATGCTGCCCAGCAGTTGGTTGCGCTGCTTCTCGGTCATGTCACCGCCCTGCACCACTTCGTTCAGCAGGATCTTGATGTTGACCTCATGGTCGGAGCAGTCCACGCCCCCGGCGTTGTCGATGAAGTCGGTGTTGGTAGCGCCACCGTGCAGGCCGAATTCGACCCGGCCGAGCTGGGTCATGCCCAGGTTGCCACCCTCGCCTACCACCTTGCAGCGCAATTCATTGCCGTTGACCCGCAGCGCGTCGTTAGCTTTGTCACCGACATCGCCGTGGCTTTCGCTGCTGGCTTTGACGTAGGTACCGATACCGCCGTTCCACAGCAGGTCCACCGGTGCCTTGAGCAGCGCATGCAGCAACTCGGTCGGGGTCAGGCGGTCGGCCTCGATGGCGAAACGTTCCTTCATCTGCGGGCTGATGGCGATGCTTTTGGCACTGCGCGGGAAGATCCCGCCGCCTTCGGACATGATGCTGCTGTCGTAGTCGCTCCAGGCTGAACGCGGCAAGTCGAACAGGCGCTTGCGCTCGGCAAAGCTGGTGGCCGGGTCCGGGTTGGGGTCGATGAAGATGTGCAGGTGGTTGAACGCAGCGACCAGTTGCAGCTTGTCAGACATCAGCAGGCCGTTACCGAACACGTCACCGGCCATGTCACCGACACCGATCACAGTGATCGGGTCTTGCTGCACATTGATGCCGCGCTCACGGAAGTGGCGCTGCACGCCCACCCAGGCGCCACGGGCCGTGATACCCATCTTCTTGTGGTCATAGCCGGCCGAGCCGCCCGAGGCGAACGCATCGCCCAACCAGAAGCCGTAGTCGATGGCAATACCGTTGGCAATGTCGGAGAACGTGGCGGTGCCCTTGTCGGCGGCCACTACCAGGTACGGGTCATCGTCATCATGGCGTACCACGTTGGCCGGTGGCACCACGCCGCCGTCCTTGAGGTTGTCGGTGATGTCGAGCAGGCCTGAGATGAAGATGCGGTAGCAAGCCACGCCCTCGGCGGCGATCTCGTCGCGGGTGCCACCCAACGGTAGACGCCGGGGCAGGAAGCCGCCTTTGGCGCCGACTGGCACGATCACCGAGTTTTTCACCTGTTGGGCTTTCACCAGGCCGAGCACTTCGGTACGGAAGTCTTCTTCACGGTCTGACCAGCGCAGGCCACCACGGGCGACATTGCCAAAGCGCAGGTGTACACCCTCGACCCGCGGCGAATACACGAATATCTCGAACTTCGGCACCGGTTTGGGCAGCTCGGGGATCAGCTTAGGGCTGAACTTGAAGCTGAAGTACGACTTGTTCTGCCCGTTAGCGTCAGGCTGGTAGAAGTTGGTGCGCAAGGTGGCCTTGATCAGGTCCAGATAGCGGCGCAGGATGCGGTCTTCGTTGAGTACCTGAACATCGTCGAGGGCCGTGAGGATTGCCTGTTCAAGGCGCTGCTGCTTGTCTTCCAGGTCATCGGCGGTGAGCTTGCGCGCCAGGTAGAAGCGGGTCTTGAACAGCCGGGTCAGCTCGCGGGCGATATCGGTGTGGTTGTTCAGGGTGCTGGCGATGTAGCCCAGGTCGAAGCCCAGGCGGATCTGCTTGAGGTAGCGGGCATAGGCGCGCAGCAGCGCCACATCACGCCAGGGCAGGCCGGCGGTAAGCACCAGGCGGTTGAACGCGTCATTCTCAGCGTCACCCTGGACGATGTGCACGAAGGCATCCTGCAGTACGTCGTTGAGCTGCTGGATATCCAGGCTCAAGCCTTCGCTGTAGGTGAAGGCGAAGTCGTGGATCCAGTACTCACGACCGCTGGCGTGACGCAGGCGATAAGGGAACTCGCCCAGCACGCGCAGGCCGAGGTTTTCCAGAATCGGCAGCACGTCCGACAGCGCCAGCGGGGTGTCGGCATGGTACAGCTTGCAGTGCAGCAGGCGTTCGCCCAGGCGGGTCAGCGGCTGGTAGAAACTCATGGCCAGCGGCTTGCTTTCGGACAACGCCAGCACGTGTTGCAGGTCGACCACCGCCGAGTGTGCGGCAAAACGCTCGCGGTAACCGGCCGGGAAGCCTTTGGGGAAATCGGCGAGGATGTTGGTGCCTTGGGCCTCGCCGAAGTTTTCCACCACCAGGGCCGAGTAATCGTCCTGCCAGGAGCGGCAGGCCTGGATCACTTCGTTTTCCAGTTGTTGCGGGTCGATGTCGATGCGGTTTTTCGGGTCGACCCGCAAAATCAGCTGCACCCGCGCCAGCACCGACTCGGAGAAGAAGGTCCAGAACTCGCAGTCGCTGGCCTTCAGGCGCTCCATCAGCACCTGCTGGATCTTCTGCCGTACCTCGGTGGAGTAGATCTCCCGCGGCACATAGGCCAGGCAGTAGCAGAAGCGCCCGTAGGGGTCCTTGCGCAGGAACACGCGGATCTTGTTGCGTTCCTGAATCTGCACGATCGACATCACCGTGCTGAACAGCTCGTCGATCGGGGTCTGGAACAGGTCATCGCGTGGCAGCACTTCAAGCACCTGCGCCAGCTCCTTGCCCAGGTGCGCCTTGGGGTCGAAGCCCGAGCGACGCTCGACTTCTGCGACCTTGATACGGATGTAAGGGATGGCATGCACGCTTTCGCCATACACCGACGAGGTGTACAGGCCCATGAAACGGTGTTCCTTGACCACCTTGCCGTCGGCGTCCAGCTGGCGGATAGACACATAGTCCGGGTAGGCCGGGCGATGCACGCGGCTGGGCAGCGCCGCCTTGGCGAACGACAGCAGCAGCGGTTCGGCCAAGTAGGCCACGGCATAATCTTCGATGCGCAGTTCTTCAGGCGTCAGCCCCACCCGCAGGCGGCGCGGCAGGCCAAGGAAGGACTGTTCGTCGTAAACCATCTGGCCGCCGTCACTGTCGCCCTGAACGGTGAACTCTTCATAGCCGAGGAAGGTGAAATGGTTATCCAGCAGCCACTCGAGGAAGGCCTTGACCTCGCCCTTTTCGTGCTGAACCGGAGCAAACGGGGTCTGTTCCACCTGCGCCACGACTTCACGCAGCTTGGCTTTCATCGGCTCGAAATCAGCCACCGCCACGCGGACTTCAGCCAGCACCTGTTCGATCTCGCGGGTGAGCACCGACAGTTCGGCGGCATTGGCACAACGGTCGATTTCCAGGTACATCAGCGACTCATGGCGCACCCCTTCGCCCTGGGTACCCTTGGGCAGCAGCTCGAGCAACTCGCCTTTGGCGCCACGGCGCACGCTCAGCACCGTGGTCTGCAAGGTGTGGATGCTGTAGCCACGGCGGTTGAGTTCGGTACGTACCGAGTCGACCAGAAACGGCAGGTCATGGTGCAGCACCTCGACAACCGTGTGGGTCGACTGCCAGCCATTGCGTTCGTAATCGGGGTTGTACACCCGCACTTGCGGTTGCTCGGGGTCGAAGCGCTCGATGATGCGCCAGGCCGATAGCGTGCAGCCAGCCAGGTCAGAAAGCCTGCGCTGAGTGAGTTCGTCCAGAGAAATGATGCCGAAGAACTGCTCGGCGAACAGTGCCACTTGTGGCAGTGACTGTTCGCTGATGTGCTGCGCCAGGGCCGCTTGCAGTTGGTGCTGGAAGTCGGCTTTGCTGGCTGCGGTGAAAAACGCCATCTGTGGTACTCCGCTTGGGCTTTGTAATAGTTGAAGCGTCGTGTACGCCCGACGATTACGGATCAACGATAGCCAACCCGTGGCAAGCCGGACGGTTAAAACCAGGCGTTGAACGTGAAGGCACGTTCAGGGCTCGCCGAAGCTTAACGACTGATCGGTCATTGCCGCTTGCAGCGCTGCGACAATTTCGGTCAAGGGGCGGTAACTTTACGTTTATGGATGCCCACAACACTGTCAGAATTCCCTTTCATTTCCTTGACCCGAGCCCGCCATGCAAATCCACACCGCCCTGCTCTTCGCCACCCCTTGCGATGACGAGGAAGACAACATGGCGACCCTGTGCTGCCACAGTGACAAGGGGCAGATGTTCCTGCTGACCCGTTACCCGGACGAGGACACTGTCGATTTGACCCTGGACGATGAGCCTTCGACGCTGGATGGCTTGAAAGTGACCTTGAGTGCCCAGCGCTTGCTGATCGAGGTGGCGGCTGGAGACCGTGATGCGTTGAAGGGGGACGAGGCGCTGGAGATCGTACTGACGTCGGCGGGCACAGACCTGGACGAGGTCGAGCAGACCTTGCGCAATATTCTGAAAGACACCGGCACCTTCGTCAGCGAGCTTTGAGGCCACGCGAACCCACAACCCCCCTTGAAAATATTGACAGCCCAGCCCCACCACAGGCATTGTCTGACAACCTGACTACTAGGCAACCGCTTCCATGCTAGAGCTCCAGCGCCCCGACACCTTGGTCGAACGGGTTGTCAGCGCCATTCGCGCAGAGATCGACTCCGGCCGCCTGGCCGCCGAATCGCGCCTGCCCACCGAACAGCAACTGGCTGAACAGCTGCATGTCAGCCGCTCGGTGGTGCGCGAAGCGGTAGCGCAGCTCAAGGCCGATGGCGTGCTGATTGCGCGCCGGGGGCTGGGTTCCTATATCTCGCAAACCCCCAGCGGCACGGTATTCCGCTTCCCCGGCAGCAACGGACGCAAGCCGGACCTGACGCAGATGTTCGAGATGCGCCTGTGGATCGAAACCCAGGCCGCGGCCATCGCCGCGCGCCGCCGCGACGCGGCTGACCTGGCAAACATGGCCAAGGCCCTGCAGGAAATGCTCGACAAGCGCAGCGACTTCGCCACCGCCTCGGCTGCCGACGTGGCCTTTCACCGGGCCATCGCCGAAGCCAGCAAAAACGATTACTTCGTGGCGTTCCACGACTTCCTCGGCGGCCAGCTGGCCAGCGCACGGCGCACCGCCTGGGAAAACTCCGCCGCCCACTCGGTGGGCGGTTCGGCCGACGCCAGCCGCGAGCACCAGGCGCTGTACCAGGCCATTGCCGACGGTGATCGCCAGGCCGCCGCAGCCTGTGCTGAAGCCCATCTGCGCGCCTCGGCCAAGCGCCTGAAGATCGACCTCCCCGCCCTCGACTGATCCGGAGCCCTTATGACGCCCGTGAGGGCTTTTTTCACGCGCTACTTAGTCTGACAACCTGATAAGCAGATCCACCGACAAGAACACCAAGGTACCCCTGCATGACCTACGACTACTGCATCATCGGCGGCGGCATCGTCGGCCTCGCCACCGCGATGGCCCTGCTCCAGCAGCGCCCGGGCGCGTCATTGCTGATCCTGGAAAAGGAAGCCAGCCTCGGCCGCCACCAGACCGGCCATAACAGCGGCGTGATCCATGCGGGCATCTATTACGCCCCCGGCAGCCTCAAGGCCGACCTGTGCAAACGCGGCGCCCAGGCAACCAAGGACTTCTGCAGCGAACACGGCATTGCCTTCGATGTCTGCGGCAAACTGCTGGTGGCCTC
This sequence comes from Pseudomonas sp. NBRC 111131, assembly GCF_001320525.1. NCBI lineage: Bacteria > Pseudomonadati > Pseudomonadota > Gammaproteobacteria > Pseudomonadales > Pseudomonadaceae > Pseudomonas > Pseudomonas sp. NBRC 111131. The sequence continues at coordinate 52,256 of NZ_BCBH01000020.1, forward strand.
CAACCCGCTGGAGATGCAGCGCATGCAGGCGCTGTACGCTCGCTCGCAGCAGAACGGCCTGAAAGTCGAGCAGCTCGATGCCCATGAGCTCAAGCGCCGCGAACCGAACATCGCCGGCCTCGGTGCACTGTTCGTCGACGCCACCGGCATCGTCGATTACAAACAGGTGTGCGACGCCATGGCCAAGGTCATCGAACGGGCTGGCGGCGAAGTGCGCCTGTCCACTACTGTGCGGGCCATTCGCGAGCTTGGCGAGCACGTTGAAGTGCGCGACGACAGCCAGACCTGGCGCGCCCGCCAACTGGTCGCCTGCGCCGGCCTGCAGTCCGACCGCCTGGCGCGCCTGGCCGGGGTCAAGATCGACCACCAGATCATCCCTTTCCGCGGTGAGTACTACCGCCTGCCAGCCAGCAAGAACCAGATCGTCAACCACCTGATTTACCCGATCCCCGACCCGGAGCTGCCGTTCCTCGGTGTGCACCTGACGCGGATGATCGACGGCAGCGTTACCGTCGGCCCCAACGCGGTGCTGGGCTTCGGTCGGGAGAATTACCGCAAGTTTGCGGTGAACTGGCGCGATGTCGCTGAATACGCACGCTTCCCCGGCTTCTGGAAAACCATCTGGAACAACCTGGGCTCCGGTACCGCCGAGATGAAGAACTCGCTGTTCAAGCGCGGCTACCTGGAACAGTGCCGCAAGTATTGCCCGTCGCTGCAAGTCGAAGACCTGCTGCCCTATGAAGCAGGCATCCGTGCCCAGGCCGTGATGCGCGACGGCACCCTGGTCCACGATTTCCTGTTCGCCGAGACCCCGCGCATGGTGCATGTCTGCAATGCCCCGTCACCGGCTGCCACCTCGGCCATCCCCATCGGCCAGATGATCGCCGAAAAGATCCTCAAGGCCCGCTGAACCCTGCTGCACACCCAACTACAAAGACAATAAGGAACATCAGATGTCGGTACACGAGGCGGCCCTGGCCGCGAGCGAAACCCCGCAACAGCAACGCAAGCGCCTGCGCAAGGTGGCGGCGGCGACCATCTTCGGCTCGATGCTGGAGTGGTATGACTTCTACCTCTACGCGACCATGGCAGCGATCGTGTTCTCGAAGATCTTCTTCGATGCCAGCAACCCGGCAGTCGCCTCGCTGCTGGCGTTCTCCACGTTCGCCATCGGCTTCATCGCACGCCCGTTCGGCGGCATCCTGTTCGGCTACCTGGGCGACCGCTTCGGGCGCAAGCATGTCCTGGTGATCACGTTCTGCATGATGGGTGTGTGCACCGCGCTGATCGGCCTGATCCCGAGTTATGCCTCGATCGGCATCTGGGCACCGATCCTGCTGGTGGCGATCCGCATCATCCAGGGGCTCGGTGCAGGTGCAGAGCTGTCCGGCGCAGCCGTCACCTCCTACGAACACGCGAGCGAAGGCAAACGCGGCAGCCAGGGGGCCTGGCCGGCACTGGGGCTCAACCTGGGCTTGCTGCTGTCGTCGCTGACCGTGTACCTGCTGACCATGAACGGCAATGAATTCCTGCTGGCCGGTGGCTGGCGCATTCCGTTCATCGCCAGTATCGCCCTGGTGGCCATCGGTTTGTGGGTGCGCAAGAGCATTCCCGAAACCCCTGACTTCAAGGAACTGGACAAGGCCGACGACAAGCCACAGGTGTCGCCGCTGAAACTGCTGTTCAAGAATGACCTCAAGGGCTTGGCCGTGGTGTTCTTCGTGGCCATTGGCTACAACGCCCTGAGCTATATCTTCAAAACCTTCTCGCTGGCCTACCTGACCCAGTTCAAGGGCGTCGAGGCGCATGTCACCTCGCTGTCGGTGACCATTGCCAGCCTGGTGGCGATCTTTGCCGTACCCTTCTTCGGCTGGCTGTGCGACCGCTGGAGCAGCAAGACCGTGCTGGTGTGCGGTGGGGTGCTCTCGGCCTTGTTCGCCTACCCGTTCCTGCAGTTGCTGAGCAGCGGTGAGCCAACCCTGATCTATGTGGCCATTGCTATCGGCACCGGCATCCTCGCACCGATGATGTTCGCGCCGCAGGGCTCGTTCCTCAGCCGCCAGTTCCCAACCCAGACGCGCTCTTCGGGCTTTGGTACCGGCCGTGAGATTGGCACGGCGGTGGCCGGTGGCCTGGCGCCGCTGGGCGGCCTGGCCCTGGTGGCCAACTCGGCGACCCACTCCACCGATGGTGTGGCGTTGATCCTGGCGATCGCCGGGGTTTTGGTGGTGGTGTTTGCCCTGTGTGACCAGGGGCGCAAGCATTCAAGCTCGAAAAACTGACCGACTGAGGCCTTACCACCCTGTCTTCGTGGGCCACGCCTGCGAAAAGGGTGGTAAGACCGACATCCATCCTGCTCAGCCAGCCGGGTTCTGATGCATCACCCTGCCCCCCACCGCCGGCCGGTCGATGTACATCATGTCCAGCGCGCTGTTGTGCAACCCCTTGACGGCATTCCAGTGCGCGGAAGTATGCACATACTTGGCCAGCAACAATGCCTGCTCCTCTGTCGTCAGCGCCGCTTGAGCGCTGCGCCCCAGGGCAAAGTCATGGAGTTTGCTGCTGATTGCCTGCAACTCATCCGGCACGTGATGGGCCTCATCGCCGCCCAGCGCCGCGAAGGGCACCCCGCCGCGCACGGCCAGCTCACGCATCACGCTCAGGTACACCCGCGACAGATGCCCGCTCACCTCACGTTCACGGTAGACCGCGGCAAACACTTGCTTCTCGGGGGTGTCCCGCCTGGCCCTGCTGCCTGCGATCGGCACCTCCCACGTCATCAGCCGCGCTCGAGGCCCCACCAGGCTGGCGAACGCCGAGCCCAGCAGGCCAGTGGCCAAGGCGTAGGCGCGAGTGCGCTCGACCGGCGTCGTCTGCGCCACGCGGCTGGCGTGCGGCTTGCACAGCAGCACCTTCTCTTGCATGCGCTCCAGGTAGCCGCCGCCGATGTTCGAATGCACACCCGGCACGACAATGTCATTGTCACTGCGTAGCAAGGGGAAGTTGTGCCGCAGCTCATCGCCCGCCACCAACTGCACGACCTGCCGGGCAAGGCCTTTGCGCAGACCAAGGCGCAAACCATGGTATTGACTGTTGGCGGGGCTGAAATCGCCCTTCAGGGGCGCAACCAAGGCCGCGACCGTGTCGAACAGACCAATGAAATTGATCTGCCTGTCACCCTGCAACGCCACCGGCAAACCTGATGCCCCCTTAGCCAGGCGGTTAGCCAGGTGCCTGGCGGCGGCAGCGCCCCGACTGAACCCGAACAGGTCAAACTCGATGCAAGCCGGTTCAACGTCCGGGTACCCGTGCAATTGTTCATCCAGCCTCATCAACGCCTGTTCCACCCGGGCTTCGATACCGGTTTCACCACAGCCGGTCGCCTTCCCGTAGGTAGAATCCGCCGCGCCCTCAGTGGTCCCGATACCTTGTACATAGTGTTTCAGGTACAGGTGGCCGTCCACCGGCCCGCTGGGGTAGAGGGCATGCAACAGGGCAACATTGCTCCGTGCATTGCCGTAGCTGCCGCCTTCCCAGCCGCTGCCCAAGGGGCTGAAAGAAGCGTTGCCTTGATTGTTGCCGGTGCCGTCGAAAAAGACGCCCATGCGCACAATGACCGGACGGGGTGAAGCGGGTGTAGCGTGCTGCTGGCTCATCGTCATGCTCCTTCATGCGTCGAAGGGCACAAGCAGGCGCCAGATCAATGCCACGAAAAATCAGCGAACGCCTAAACCGCAGACGCCGATTTCGACGCGACACAGCGCATAAAAATCCGGGCCCGCATTGGTCGGCGCACCCCCGGATAGATTAAAGTATCCCCCCTGCCAGGTCCGACGCCCCCCGCGAACGCCCTGGCCCAATTCCAGGAACCGTCGCCGATGGAACACCGTGAAGCGCTGATCGCGCTACGCACCTTTCTTTCTACCCAGATCCTAGGCCAGGAGAAACTGGTCGAGCGGCTGTTGATCGTGCTCCTGGCTGACGGCCACATGCTGGTCGAAGGCGCGCCTGGGCTGGCCAAGACCAAGGCGATCAAAGAGCTGGCCGAAGGCATCGAGGCGCAGTTCCATCGCATCCAGTTCACCCCCGACCTGCTCCCGGCCGACATCACCGGTACGGAAATCTACCGCCCGGAGACCGGCAGCTTCGTGTTCCAGCAAGGGCCGATCTTCCACAACCTGGTGCTGGCAGACGAAATCAACCGTGCGCCTGCCAAGGTGCAATCGGCGTTACTCGAAGCCATGGCCGAGCGCCAGGTCAGCGTCGGCCGCAGCACGTATGACCTGTCTCCGTTATTTCTGGTCATGGCCACGCAGAACCCGATCGAGCAGGAAGGCACCTACCCCCTGCCCGAGGCGCAGCTCGACCGCTTCCTGATGCATGTGAAGATCGGCTTCCCCGATGCTGCGGTGGAGCGGCGCATTCTGGCTCAGGCGCGCGGCGAAGCGCTGGGTGGAGAGGTCAAGCCCGAGCGGCGGGTCAGCCAGCAGGCGATCTTTGCCGCCCGCAAGGAAATTCTCGGCCTGTACATGGCCGACGCCGTGGAGGAATACCTGGTTCAACTGGTCATGGCCACCCGTACCCCGGCCAAGTTCGATGCCGAGCTGGCCGACTGGATCGCCTACGGCGCCAGCCCCCGGGGCTCCATCGCCCTGGACCGTTGCGCACGGGCCCACGCCTGGCTGGCCGGGCGCGACTTCGTCAGCCCCGAGGATATCCAGGCGGTGCTGTTCGATGTGCTGCGCCACCGTATCATTCTGTCCTTCGAGGCCGAAGCGGCGGGGATCGACCAGGACCGCGTGGTCCAGCGCATCCTCGACGTCGTCGCCGTTGCCTGAACCCATGCCCAACGCGCAGCAGGCCGAACCCGGCATTCGCATCGGTCTCTCCGAGCTGATTGACATGCGCCACCGCGTGCGCGAGATCCAGCTGTTTTCCCGGCCCGGCCAGCGCAGCCCGCTGGTGGGCCTGCACCATTCCAAACTGCGTGGCCGCGGGGTGGACTTCGACCAGGTACGCGTCTACCAGGCTGGCGACGACGTGCGCAACATCGACTGGCGCGTCACTGCCCGTACCCAGGAACCGCACACCAAACTGTTCCACGAGGAGCGTGAACGGCCGATCTTCATCCTTGTCGAGCAGAGCCAGCGCTTGTTCTTCGGCTCGGGGCTGATGTTCAAGTCGGTACTTGCGGCCCAAGCCGCAGCGCTGTTCGGCTGGGCCGCACTGGGCCACAACGACCGCATCGGCGGGTTGGTGTTCGGCGACAACGAGCACCACGAAATCAAGCCCCGGCGCAGCAAACAAAGCCTTCTGCAGTTGCTCAACCGCCTGGCGAAGGTCAACCAGGCGCTGCACACCGAAGCGGTGCCCCAAGCCGACAGCCTGGGCCTGGCCCTGCGCCGCGCACGGGAAGTGCTGCGCCCTGGCAGCCTGGCCATTCTCATTTGCGACGAGCGCTCGCTCAGCGCCCAGGCCGAGCAGCACCTGGCCATGCTCTCGCGTCATTGTGACCTGCTGTTGATGCCGGTTTCCGACCCGCTCGACCATGCTCTGCCCGCCGCCGGCCTGTTGCGTTTCGCCCAGCGCGGCGCGCAGCTCGAGCTCGACACCTTGGACGCCAACCTGCGCCAGGCCTACCGTCAGCAAGGCGAGGCGCGCATCGAGCGCTGGGAGTTGATGGCGCAAAAACTGCGTGTGCTGCTGATGCCCCTGAGCACCCAGAGCGAGATGATCGAACAGTTGCGCGAATACCTGAACGCCCAGCGCCCCGGGAGCAGCACATGAACCCGCTGGATCAACTGCAACCGCTGATCGCGCCCGCGGCGATCGGCCTGTGGCCGCCGGCACCAGGCTGGTGGCTGCTGCTCGCCGGGTTGCCCGCACTGGCTTGGGGCCTGTGGCGGCTGCGCCGCTGGCGGCCGGGCAAACGCCCGGTGGTGCGGGCCGAGCAACCACTCGACCCGGTACGTCTGGAAGCCCTGGCCGAACTCGCCCGCCTGCCGCGCCCCTATGACGGGGCGCCGGCCGGCGCCTGGTTGCAGCAGATCAACGCGTTGCTCAAGCGCTTGTGCCGCAACCACTACCCTGGGGCCAACAGCCATACCCTCAACGGCCGGCAATGGCTGGCCTTCCTCGACAACCGCTGCCCGGCCGCTGGCCTGACCCGCTGGATGGTGCTGGTCGAAGGCGCGTACAAGCCTGAATGCAAGCTCGACGACAAAGCCATCGCCGGGCTTAGCCAGGCCGTCGAAACCTGGATTCGCAAACATGTTTGAACTGGCCTGGCCGTGGATCTTCCTGCTGCTGCCGTTGCCGTGGCTGATGCGCTTGCTGCTGCCCGCCGCCGACAGCGGCGAACCCGTGCTCAAGGTCGGCTTCCTGCAAGAGCTGGAGCACCTGGCAGGGCGCCGGGCGCGGCTGAACCTGCCCACCTGGCGCCAGCAGGCGCCGTTCGTACTGATCTGGCTGTTGCTGCTGTTTGCCGCCGCCCGCCCGCAATGGCTCGGCGACCCGGTACCGGTGGCCGCCAGTGGCCGCGACCTGCTGGTGGCAGTGGATGTATCGGGCTCCATGGACTTCCCCGACATGCAGTGGAAGGGCGAGGAAGTCAGCCGTCTCGATCTGGTCAAGGCGCTGATGGGCGATTTCCTCCAGGACCGTGAGGGCGACCGGGTCGGCCTGATTCTGTTCGGCAGCCAGGCTTACCTGCAGGCACCGCTGACCTTCGACCGGCGCACGGTCCGCACCTTCCTCGACGAGGCGCAGATCGGCATCGCCGGCAAGAACACCGCCATCGGCGACGCCATCGGCCTGGCCGTCAAACGCCTGCGCCAGCGCCCGGCCCAGAGCCGCGTGCTGGTTTTGATTACCGACGGTGCCAACAATGGCGGGCAAATTCACCCCCTGACCGCCGCGCGCCTGGCCGCCCAGGAGGGGGTGCGTATCTACACCATCGGCATCGGGGCCAACCCCGAGGCCAGCGGCACACCCGGCCTGCTCGGCCTGAACCCCAGCCTCGACCTCGACGAAGCGTCCCTCAAGGAGATCGCCGAGCTGACCCACGGTGCCTACTTCCGCGCCCATGACGGCGCCGAGCTGGATACCATCGGCGACACCCTCGACCAGCTGGAGCCCGTCGCCCAGCAACCGACCCAGGCACGCACGGCCAAGGCCCTGTATGCCTGGCCACTGGCCCTGGCCCTGCTGCTCAGCGTGCTGCTGGTGGTGGCGGTGCTATGGCCAGACAACCGACTGCAGCGCCTGCTGCGCAAGCCACGCTTCCTGCAACCCCACCCGCAGTGGCGTGAGCGCCTTAGACGGCTGCGCCTGAGGAGGCGCCGATGATCGACCTGTGGCCACAATGGTTGCGTCCTCTCTGGCTGCTGGCGGTGCCGCTGCTGGCCTGGCTGCTGTCCAAGCTCTGGCATCGGCGCAAACGCGCCGGGCGCTGGCAGATGATTCTGCCCACAGCCTTCCACCCGGTGCTGCTCGGTGGTGGCAGCGGCAGCAACAGCAAGCTGCCCTGGGTCGCCCTGGGCATGGCCTGGTTGCTGTTGCTGCTGGCCCTGCTTGGCCCGAGTTGGCAGCGCCTGGAAGAAACCCGCCAGCGCCCGGCCGACCCGCTGGTGATCCTGCTCGAGCTGACACCCCAGATGCTCGCCGAGGATGCCCCACCCAATCGCCTGGAACAGGCGCGGCGCAAGATCCTCGACTTGCTCGAGCACCGCCGCGACAGCCAGACCGCACTGATCGTCTATGCTGGCAGCGCCCACACCCTGGTGCCGCTGTCCGATGACCTGGGCACTACGCGCAACCTGCTGGAGGCGATCGACCCGTCGATCATGCCGCAACCCGGTCAGCGCGCCGACCTGGCCGTGCAAAAAGGCCTGGCCCTGCTGGCCCAGAGCGGCCTGGGCCAGGGCCGGCTGCTGCTGATCGGTTCGGCACTGAGCGCACCGGAACGCCAGGGCATCGTCCAGGCCCTCGGCCGCCAGGGCCCGAGCCTGCTGATGCTGGGCATTGGTACCAGCGACGGGGCGCCGGTGCGTCAGGCCAACGGCGAATTCCTCAAGGACGAACACGGCGGCATCCTCGTACCACGCCTGGACACCCCCGGCCTCAAGGCCTTTATCGGCGGCACCGGTGGGCGTTACCGCCATGCCCGCGTCGATGACCTCGACCTACGCGGCCTGGGCCTGTTCGACAACCCGCGCATCCTGCGCAACGACGGCCAGAACATGCAGCTCGACAGCTGGGCCGACCAAGGCTACTGGCTGCTGATTCCGCTGTTGCTGCTGGCTGCCTGTGCCGGCCGTCGTGGCTGGCTGTTCTGCCTGCCGCTGCTGCTGGCCGTGCCGCAACCGAGCCAGGCTTTTGAACTCAATGACCTGTGGCTACGCCCCGACCAGCAAGGCCAGCGACTGCTCGAACATAACCGCCCCGCAGAAGCTGCCAGCCACTTCCAGGACCCACAATGGCGTGGGATGGCCCTGTACCAGGCAGGTGACTTTGCCGGAGCCGCCAAAGCATTCGCCCAAGGCAATACCGCTGCAGCGCACTACAATCGTGGCAACGCCCTTGCCCGCAGCGGCGAGCTGGAAGCCGCGCTGGATGCCTACGAGCAGGCGCTGGAACGCCAACCTGACCTGCAGCCGGCACTGGACAACCAGGCGTTGGTGCAGCAAATGTTGCAGCAACGCCAGGCCCAGGCTGAAGAACAGCCGGCCAGCAACAATGCCCAAGGCACGCCTGGCAGCGAAACCGAGGGCAACAGCAGCTCGGCCAGCGGCCCCACCCAAGGCACCCCCGGCAACGATGAGCAGGCCAATGCCGAACAACCTGGCGAGGGCAGCAACACTAACAGCCAGGCCACCCCCGGCAATCAGCCAGGCGATGACGACGGCACCACCCAGCCGCCCCAGCGCCCGGTCGCCTCCAGCCTTGACGCCGAACAGCGCCAGGCCCTGGAACAATGGCTGCGAGAGATTCCCGACAACCCGGCGCAGCTGTTGCGCCGCAAATTCTGGTATGAACAGCAATTGCATCAGGAAAACCCACGATGAGTCGCCTCGGCGTCTTTCTCCTCTGCCTTTTGTGGGCCATGCTCGTCCAGGCCGATCCGACCCTGCAAGCCAGTGTCGACCGCACCCGCCTGGAAGCCGGTGAAACCCTGGAACTGACCCTCGAAAGCCAGGACGTGACCCAGTTCGGCAAGCCCGACCTGCGCGCCCTGGATGGCGACTTCGACGTGCGCGGGACGCGGCAGTTGAACAGCCTGCACACCCTCGATGGTGAAACCCGCGCCAGCACCCGCTGGATCATCACCCTGCTGCCAAGGCGCAGTGGCAGCCTGCGCATCCCTGAACTGCAACTGGGCCAGTCACGCAGCCAGGCCATCGATCTGCAGGTGTTGCAAGCCGACGCCAACCGCCCGGACAGCGCTTCACAAGTCTTCGTCGAAGCCACCCTCGACAGCACCGAGGTGTATGTTCAGGCCCAGGCCGTGCTGACCCTGCGTATCTACCATTCAGTATCGCTATACGACGACAGCAGCCTGAGCCCGCTGCAACTGGAAAACGCCAAGGTCGAGCCACTGGGCGAATCGCGTACCTATGAAAAAGAAATCAACGGCGTACGTCACGGGGTGATTGAGACACGCTACGCGATCTACCCACAGCAAAGCGGAAACCTGAGCATTGCGCCGCTCACCTTTACCGCCACGGCGGCCGATAATACCCAGCAACCGACCGGCACGACGCGGGCCGGGCGCCAGGTGCAGGTGAGCTCGCTGCCCCTGCGCCTCACCGTACGCCCGATTCCCGCCGCCTGGCCTGCAGGTGCGCCGTGGTTGCCGGCACGCAGCCTGACCCTCGATGAGCACTGGAACCCTGACCCCGCTAGCCAGCCGACGCAAATTGGCGATTCGCTGACCCGCAGCATCACCCTACGCGCCGAAGGGCTGTCCAGTACCCAACTGCCGCAACTGCCAGCCACCGAGATCGTCGGCCTGCGCCGCTACCCGGACCAGCCGCTGCTGCGCAACGAGATCAACGAACGCGGCATGACCGCCAACCGCGAGGAGCGCGAAGCGCTGGTCCCGACCCACAGTGGTGCGCTGGCCCTGCCGGCGCTGGAAATCAGCTGGTGGAACACCCGCGAAGACCACCTGGAGCACACCAGCCTGCCCGCCCGCACCTTGAACGTGCAGGACAACCCGGCACTGAGTGCCGACAACCCGGCCGGTGACAACAACACCGCTGCCAGCCTGTTGTGGCCCTGGCAGCTGGCTACCCTGGTATTCACCCTTACCACCGTGCTCGGGTTTGCCCTGTGGTGGCGCGCCCGCTCGCAACCGGCGGTGCTGCGCGCCGCACAGAACGGCCCGAGCCCACGGACGTTGCTGGACGACCTCAAGCGCGCCTGCCAGGCCAACGACCCCCAGGCCACCCGCCAGGCGCTGGACGCCTGGGCGCGTCAGCAGCCGGAAACCCTGGCGGAAATGGCGGCGCGATTCGTGCCGTTGTCGGATGCGCTGGACGGCTTGAACGGGGCGTTGTACAGCGAGAGTGGGCAGTACTGGCAGGGTGAGGATTTGTGGCGGGCAATTGGCACCATACCGCCGGCTGAACAGGTGCTGCTACCGGCGGGTGAGAACGGTAGCCTGCCGCCGCTCTATCCCAAGTAATGCGCTGCCTGGGCTTGCCGCGAACACCGCTGCCGTCGGCGCTGCCCAGGGGCATCAGACAGTGCGCTGCACCACCGACTCAGCTCTTTTCCAGGTACACCGAACATCTTGGGCCGAGCACCTGCTGGCCCTATGCTTGGGTTACCATACCCCCTTGCGCAACGCCCATCCTCCAAGCCAAGCCCCGCTTGCTCGACTCGACACCACAGGTCATCCATGCGTCTGTTTCACACCTCCGACTGGCACCTTGGCCAAAGCCTGCACGGCCAGGAACGCGACTTCGAACACGCCTGCTTCCTCCACTGGCTGCTCGGCCAACTGCACCTGCGCCAGCCCGACGCACTGCTGATCGCCGGCGATATCTTTGACACGGTCAACCCTCCGGTCAAAGCTCAGGAGCGGCTCTACGACTTCATCGTCCAGGCCCACGAGCAACAGCCGAAGCTGGACATCGTGATGATCGCCGGCAACCACGACTCGGGCTCGCGCATCGAACTGCCCGCAGCGCTCATGCGCCGTCTGCGCACACACGCACTGGGCCGGGTGCACTGGCTCGATGAGGGCCAACTGGATGCCGAACGCCTGTTGATCCCGCTGACCAATGGCCGCGGCAAGGTCGCTGCCTGGTGTCTGGCCCTGCCCTTCCTGCGCCCGGCCGAAGTCACCGGCCCGCAACTGGGCGACGACTACCTGCAAGGCATTACCCAGGTACATCAGCAACTGATTGCCGCTGCGCAGAAAAAGCGCAAGAAAGACCAGGCCCTGATTGCCATCAGCCACGCGCACATGGCCGGTGGTGCGGTGTCCGAGGACTCCGAGCGCAGCCTGATCATCGGCAACGCCCAGGCGCTGCCGGCCAAGCTGTTCGACAAAGGCATCAGCTACGTGGCCCTGGGCCATTTGCACAAGCCGCAAAAGGTCAACCGCGAAAACCGCATCCGCTACAGCGGCTCGCCGATCCCGTTGTCGTTCGCCGAAATCAACTACCCGCACCAGGTGCTGGAAGTCGAGTTGAACGGCAGCGAACTGGTCAGCGTCGAACCACGCCCAGTCCCCCGCGCTGTTGCACTGCAGCGCATCGGCCCGGCGCCGCTGGGCGAGCTGCTCGAGCAACTGGCGGAGCTGCCTGTGATCGACCTGCTCGAAGACCCCAACCGCCAGCCTTGGCTTGAGGTGCGCGTGCGCCTGGATGAGCCGCAACCCGACCTGCGCCAGCAGATCGAGGGCGCCCTGCACGGCAAGGCGGTGCGGCTGATCCGCATCAGCGCTGAATACGCCGGCCGAAGCAGCGAGGAGGATGACGAGCTAGCGTTCGTCGAGCTGGCCCAGCTGACCCCGCAGGACTTGTTCAGCCGCGCTTGGGAACAGGCCTATGGCAACCCCGCCGACGAGCAGGCCCTGGCTGACTTCGCCTTGCTGTTGCAGGACGTCCAGCTCGAGGAGGAGCAGCCATGAAGATTCTTGCCATTCGCCTGAAGAACCTGGCATCGCTGGCCGGCCCGATCGACATCGACTTCACCGCCGAGCCCCTGGCCAGTGCTGGCCTGTTCGCCATCACCGGGCCGACCGGCGCCGGCAAAAGCACCTTGCTCGATGCCCTGTGCCTGGCCCTGTTCGGCACCGTACCGCGGCTCAACGCTATTGGCCGTGAAGCCAAGGTACCGGACGCCGACGGCGAAATTCCCACTTCCGACCCACGCAACCTGTTGCGCCGGGGCACCGGCAGTGGCTTTGCCGAGGTCGACTTCATCGGCATCGACGGGCACCGCTACCGGGCGCGCTGGGAGGCCAACCGCGCCCGCGACAAGGCCAACGGCAAATTGCAGCACAGCCGCCAGAGCCTGTACGACCTGGACAGCGAACAGCTACTGGGCAGCGGCAAGAACGAGTACAAGCAACTGGTCGAGGCACGCCTGGGCTTGAACTTCGAGCAGTTCACCCGCGCGGTGATGCTGGCCCAGAGCGAGTTCAGCGCGTTTCTCAAGGCCGACGACAGAGAGCGCAGCGAGCTGCTGGAAAAGCTCACTAACACGGCCATCTACACACGCCTCGGCCAACGCGCCTTCAGCAAGGCCCGCGAAACCGGCGACGCGCACAATGCCCTGAAAGAGCGCGCCGGCCACCTGTTGCCGATGGCCACCGAAGCCCGTGCCGCACTCGACCAACAGTTGGAGCAGGCGCAGCAGCAGTTGAAGGCCGATCAGGCCGCTGAGCGCCACCTGGAGCTGCAACGCAACTGGCTCAATGAGCAGCACCAGTTGCAAACCCAGCACGTCGAGGCCAGTGATGCGCTGCAAGCAGCCGAACTGGCCTGGCAACAGCTGGCCGAACAGCGCCTCGACCTGCAACGCCTGGAGCGCCTGGCGCCACAGCGCCACCAATTCCATCGCCAGCAGATGTTGAGCGCGCAGCGCGCACCGCTGGCGGCGCACATCGCCGAGCAGCAACGCCAGCAAACCGACTTGCAGGCTCGCACCAGCGAACTGGAACAGGCGCTGGCCGCCGCTCGCCAGGCACTGGTCGACGCCCAGACCCAACACAGCGCAAACGCCCCCCGCCTGCGCCAGGCCTTTGCCGGCCAGGACAGCCTGGCACGCCTGGACGCAGAACTGGCGACCCAACGTACGGCCAGCCAGCAAGCGGACCAGGACGTCGCCGAGGGCCAGCAGCAACTGCAGCAATTGGATGAGCACCAGCAACGCAGCCAACAACAACTGGCACAGATCGATACTGCCCTGGAGCAGAGCCAACACCTGGCTGGCCTGGCCAGCGCCTGGCAGGCCTATCTGCCCCAATTGAAGCAAGTGATGCTGATCGGCGGGCGCCTGGCCAAGGGGCGTGACGAGCTGCCGGGCCTGCAAGCCCGGGCCAGCCAGGCCAATGCCCAGTGGCAGGCCGAGCGCGACGCTTTCGAACTGCTGTTCCACGAGGCCAAGGCCGAACCACACGCGCTGGCCGAACAAATCGACCTGCTCGGCGGCATGCTGCAGGACAATCGCAAACAGCAGCGTGCCGTCGAAGAACTGTCGCGTCTGCATGGGCGTGAACTGGAACTGCGCCAACAGCTCGATGCCGTGCATGAGCGGCAACAACAGGCCCTGCAGCAACGCCAACACCTGATTGGCGAAGGGACCGCGGCCAAGGCCGAGCTGGAAGCGGCCGAGCAGGCGCTCAACATCACCCGCCAGTTGCTCGAACGCCAGCGCCTGGCGCGCAACACCAGTGTCGAGGAACTGCGCGGCCAACTGCGTCAGGGCGAACCCTGCCCGGTCTGTGGCAGCGCCGAACACCCGTTCCACCAACCCGAAGCACTGTTGCAGAGCCTGGGCCGCCACGACCAGGCTGAAGAGCAAGCGGCCCAGAAGCAGGTCGAAGACCTCAATGGCAAGCTGGTGGAATTGCGCACCCGGCTGGGTGTGGTCAATGCCCAGCTCAAGGAGCTCCAGCAGCAACAGGTACAACTGGGCGAGCAGTTGCAACCGCTGGTGGCGCAGGTGCAGGCACACAGCCTCTGGCCGGCACTGGCGCCGCAGGACGACAAGGCCCGCAGCGCCTGGCTCGACGGCCAGCTGCGGCGCCTGGACGGCGAGATCAGCCAGGACGAGAAACGCCAGAGTGCCCTGCTCGCTCTGCAAAAGGATGCAGCCCGCCTGAACCAGCAGTTGCAGGCGGCGCAGCAGGCCCAGCAGCAAGCCCAGCACCACCTGGACCAGCAGCATCAAGCCCTGGCCAACGATGAGCAGCAGTTGCAACAAGGGCTGAACGACCTGGCCGGGGTACTGCCCGAGGACGTGCTCAAGGCCCTGAGCGACGACCCGGCCAATGCCTTCCTCGCCCTCGACCAGCAGATCGCCCTGCGCTTGCAACAGCTGGAGCAACGCAAGGACGAGCAGGAAGAACAACAAGCACGCCAAGTACAGTTGGACAAGCTGCGCGACCAACAACAGGCGCGCCTGCTCAATCAGCAGCAATTGCAGCAAAAACTCGGTGCATTGGCTGAGCAGCGTCAGCAAGCCCTGACGTCGCTCGGCGAGCTGCTCGGCGAACATGCCAGCGCCGAAGCCTGGCAACAATACAGTGATGCCCAGCTGGAACAGGCTCGGGCGCTCGACGTCGATACCGCCCAACGCCTGCAGGACCTGCGAACCCAGGGCGTGCAGTTGGCCAGTGAGCTCAAGGCCAACACGCAGCAGCAACAGGCGCTGGACACTGAATGCCAACAGCTGCAAGGTGACATCGCCCGGTGGCGTGCCGAGCACCCGGAACTGGACGACGCCGGCCTCGATCGGCTGCTGGCCATGGACGATGCTCAACTGAGCGGGTTGCGTCAACGCTTGCAAACTGCCGAAAAAGCCATCGAACAAACCAGCGTAGTGCTTCAGGAACGTGAGCAGCGCCTCGCTCAGCACACCGCCAGCATGACCGTGCACGCCTCAGCCGAAGACTTGGAACACGCCCTCGGCGAACTGCGAGAGCGCCTGGCCAGCCATGAGCAGCACTGCGCCGAACTGCGTGCCCAGCAGGCCGACGACCAGCGCCGGCAGCAGGCCCACCAGAGCCTGGCGGCGGAAATCGAGCAGGCGCACCAACAGTGGCAGCGCTGGGCGCGGCTCAGCGCGCTGATCGGTTCGGCCTCGGGTGACGTGTTCCGCAAGATCGCCCAGGGCTACAACCTCGACCTGTTGTTGCACCACGCCAACGCCCAACTGCGCCAGCTGGCGCGCCGCTACCGCCTCAAGCGCGGCGGCAGCGCACTGGGCCTGTTGGTGATGGACACCGAAATGGGCGATGAACTGCGCTCGGTGCACTCGCTGTCCGGCGGCGAAACCTTCCTGGTTTCGCTGGCCCTGGCCCTGGGCCTGGCATCGATGGCCTCGAGCACCTTGCGCATCGAGTCGCTGTTCATTGACGAAGGCTTCGGCAGCCTCGACCCTGAATCGCTGCAACTGGCCATGGACGCCCTCGATGGCCTGCAGGCACAAGGCCGCAAGGTCGCGGTGATTTCCCACGTGCAGGAGATGCACGAGCGCATCCCGGTACAGATCCAGGTACGTCGCCAGGGCAATGGGCTGAGTGATGTAGAGGTGTGCGGGTGATCCTCTACTCGTTCCGCCGTTGCCCCTGGGCCATGCGCGCGCGCCTGGCCCTGCGCTATGCCGGGTGTGAGGTGCAGGTGCGCGAAGTGGCGATGAAGAACAAGCCGGCCGAGTTGCTGGCGGTGTCGCCCAAGGGCACGGTCCCGGTGCTCGACACCGGTGGCCGGGTGCTGGAGGAAAGCCTGGATATCATGCGCTGGGCCCTGGAACAGCACGACCCGCAGGACTGGCGCCTGCAAGCGGACCCTGCAGCGGCACAGCAGGCCGAGGCGCTGATTGCGCGCAATGACACTGAGTTCAAGACTCAGGTGAACCTGTACAAGTATGCCGAGCGTTACCCCGAGCACCCACGCACGCATTACCGCCAGCAGGCCGAAACATGGCTGGCGGCGCTTGAACGCTTGCTCGAAGGCCGGCCCTACCTGCTGGCCGATCATCCAAGCCTGGCCGACGCTGCCCTGTTGCCACTGATGCGCCAGTTCGCCGGGGTCGAACCGCAGTGGTTCGCCGAGGCGGCTTATCCGCAAGTGCGGAGCTGGCTGGAGGGGTGGTTGGCGTCACCACTGTTCAAGGCGGTGATGGCCAAATAGCTATCCACCCGCTCCCACAGGTTCATTGCTCAGCGCTGGGTCAGTGGCTGTGCTTGCCACTCAAGGCCGCGTGGAAATGCGCGCTTTGGCGCAGGTACTGCTCGGTGTAACTGTGGGTGGCGGATGCCTTGCTGCTGGTGTCGGCATGGGCGTGCGTCGGCAGCACGACCGAAGCGGAAATGGCGGAGGCGGCGATGACCGGGAAGAGATTGAAGTTCATGGGGGCTGACCTCGACTGCGGTGGTTTGACGGTGGCCCGCTTGGGCCTTGGGTCAAACTTACGCCGCTGAAGTCAGCCACAGAAATTTATTACGCTGCTAGGGATTATCACGCGTATCGATATTCACTCGATAAACTTCAAATCCGAAGGCGCCTCCTGAGGCAAGGTCTGCACCGTCTCACCCAGCATGCCAGTGCGCGGATCGCGGCGCATGACCACGATCTGGTTGCTCTTCTGGTTGGCCACCAGCAGGAAGTTTTCACTTGGGTCCAGGGCAAACTCCCGCGGGTGATCGCCCTCCACCGTGCGACGTTGCAGCAACGCCAGCTGGCCGTCGTCCTTGCTCACCCTGAACACCACGATCTCATTGGCTGTGCCGCGGTTGCTGACATACAGGAAACGCCCGTCCGCCGACAGGTGCAGGCCGCCGGCCGCCCTGGCCGCCGCCTCCTTGTGCTCGGTCAGTGGCAGGCGCTGGCGC
The DNA here is from genome assembly GCF_001320525.1 of Pseudomonas sp. NBRC 111131. Taxonomy (NCBI): domain Bacteria; kingdom Pseudomonadati; phylum Pseudomonadota; class Gammaproteobacteria; order Pseudomonadales; family Pseudomonadaceae; genus Pseudomonas; species Pseudomonas sp. NBRC 111131. Next base: position 69,330 of record NZ_BCBH01000020.1, read on the forward strand.
TCGAGCAAGGCATCGTTCTGCACGTCGAACATCACGACTTCTGCGCTCATCTCCAGCGTCAGGTAGGCATGCTGCCCCTTGGCATCGAACAGCAGGTGACGCGGGCCGCTGCCCGGCGGCAGCTCGACCGATGCCGGGATCGCAGGGCTCAGCGGGCGATCGCTGCTGGCACCGTCATAGCGATAGATAAACACCCTGTCGGCCCCCAGGTCGCACGCATACAGGTGGCTGCCATCGGGCGAGAGCACCAGCGAATGCACATGGGCGCCCGCCTGGCGCTCGGGGTCGACACCACTGGGCTTGTGCCGCGCCTGTTGTACCACCGCCTTGAGCTTGCCATCCTTGGCCACCGGGACCACCACCAGGCTGCCGCCCGGATTGGGGGCGACGGCGTAGTTGGCGACGAACAGGTAGCGTTGGTCGCGGCTGAGGCTGGCGTGGGTGGGTTCGTCGCCACGGGTGGCCACCTGGTTGAGCGGCGTGATCTCACCTTTGCCGCTGATACTGAAACTGCTGACATGGCCCTGCGGCGTTTCGTTGACCGCAAACAGCTGCCGTTGGTCAGCCGAAAGCACCAGCCACGACGGGCTGACGCTCTTGACCACCTGCAGCGGCGCGGGGTCGATATGGCCAGCCTTGCTGTCGAAGGCGTAGCGGTAGATACCCTGGCTGGCGCCATCGGTGTAGCTGCCGACCAGCAGGGTGGCGGCATGGGCGGTCATCGTCAGGCTCATCAGGCTAGCGGTCAGCAGGTTCGTCCAGATTCGGTTCATCGTCTTCATCCGGCGCGCGAAAGGCACTCATACAGACTAGTCGATGCTCACCCTGGGCATCGTGCAATTGCCAGTCATCCCCCACCGCGGTGGCCGCGGCGACCTGGTCGGGGGTGAAGGTCCAACGGCGCAGTTGGCGGCCATCCATGCATTCGACCGTGAGGCCAGTTTCGTCGAAGGTGAAATCGAAGGCGTGCAGGCCGTCGATCAACAGCATGTCGCAGGTAGCGAGGGCGGTGGCGAGGGAGGACATGGGGTTACCGGTAAAAAAGTGAACCGGCATTATAGCCCTGGGCTGCTTTGCAGCCCAATCGCCGGTAGCAACCACTTGCCGGCGATCGGGCCGCAGAGCGGCCCCAGCCCCCTCAATGGGCGAAGATCGAGCCGCCCGCCTTGCCCACCATCTTCTCAGGCTTGATCAGGAACCGTGCCAGCGCCGGCAGCAGCCACAGCGCGCCGAACATGTTCCACAGCAACATGAAGGTCAGCATCAGGCCCATGTCGGCCTGGAACTTGATGGCCGAGAAGATCCAGGTGCACACGCCAATGGCCAGACACAGGCCGGTGAACAGCACGGCCTTGCCGGTCGAACGCAGGGTTTGGTAATAGGCCTCCTGCAACGGCAGGCCCGCGCGCAGGAAGCTTTCCAGGCGGCTGTAGATGTAGATGCCGTAGTCCACGCCAATGCCAACGCCCAGCGCCACCACCGGCAAGGTGGCGACCTTCACGCCAATGCCCATGAATGCCATCAGCGCATTGCCCAGCACCGAGGTCAGCACCAGGGGCAGCACGATGCACAGGGTGGCGGCAAAGGAGCGGAAGGTGATCAGGCACATCACGGCCACGCAGAGGTACACCAGCACCAGGATCGTCAACTCGGCCGAGCGGATCACATCGTTGGTGGCCGCCTCGATGCCGGCGTTGCCAGCCGCCAGCAGGAACTGCAGCCCGTCCTTGTTGTGGCTGTCGGCAAATGCCTTGGCCACGGCGGTGACGCGCTCCAGGGTTTCTGCCTTGTGGTCGTTGAGAAACACCAGCACCGGCGCCAGCGAGCAGTCGGCGTTGTACAGGCCGTCGGCGCGGGCGATGGAGTTGTTGAGGATGTCTGGGTTGCGCGACAGAGTCTCCCACTTCAGGCTGCCCTCGTTCATGCCCTTGATCACCTGCTTGGACACGGTGACCAGGGAGATCGCCGACTGCACGCCTGGGGTGTTCTCCATGGTCCACATCAATTCGTCGATCGGTGCCATCGTCGAGTGGATCGAGCAGCTCTCTGCCGGGGTCTTGACCATGATCACCAGCACATCCGAGCTGGTCGAGTAGTTGCTGATGATGAAGTTGTTGTCCTGGTTGTAGCGTGAGTCCGGGCGCAGCTCCGGCGCGCCCTGGTCGAGGTCGCCGATCTTCAGGTTCTGGCTGTACCAGAGGCCGCCGGCAAAGGCCACCAGGGCCAGGGCCACGGACACCGGCGCCACCTTGGCACTGGCGAAGTTCGACAACAGGCGCCAGAACGGGTGCTCACGGGTAGCATCTTTCTTACTGCGCTCGATGGCCTTCTTGCTGATGCCCACGTAGGAGATCGCAACCGGCAGCAGAATCAGGTTGGTGAAGACGATCACCGCCACACCGATCGAGGCGCCGATGGCCAGTTCGCGAATCACCCCAATGTCGATGATCAACAGGGTGATGAAGCCCACCGCATCGGCCAGGATGGCGATCATCCCCGGCAGGAACAATTGGCGGAAGGTACGCCGGGCCGCGGTCAGTGCGTTGTCGGCGTCACTGGACTGCAGCGCGATGCCGTTGATCTTCTGCACCCCGTGGGAAATGCCGATGGCGAAGATCAGGAATGGCACCAGCATCGAGTACGGGTCCAGGCCAAAGCCTACCGCGTGCATCAAACCCAACTGCCAGACCACCGCCACCAGGGTGGTGATGAGCACGGCGATGGTGCTGCGGATGCACCAGGTGAACCAGTACAACAGCACCCAGGTGATGACCAGCGCCACCCCGAAGAACATCGCCACCATCACCAGGCCGTCGATCAGGTCACCGACCTTCTTCGCGAAACCGACGATGTGAATCTTCACATTGGGGTTCTGCGCCTGGAACTTGTCGCGGATTTGCGCTTCCAGTTGATGGGAGAAACGCTGGTAGTCGAGCTTGACCAGCTTGCCCGGGTCCTGTGGGTCGGGGAAGCTTTCCAGCAAGGGGATGTCGATGATGCTGGATTTGAAATTGTTGCCCACCAGGCGGCCGACCTGGCCGGACTTGAGCACGTTGTCGCGCAGGGTGTCGAGGCTCTCCTGCGAGCCATTGTAAGTATTGGGGATTACCTCGCCGCCGGAGAAGCCCTCCTCGGTGACCTCGCTCCAGCGCACGCTGGGGCTCCATAGCGACTTCAGCCCGGCCCGGTCGACGCCAGGCAGGTAGAACACCTCGTCATGGATCTGCCGCAGGGTCTCCATGTAGTCCTTGTCGAAGATGTCGCCGTTGACCGCCTCGACCGAAATGCGCACGGTGTTACCCAGGTTGGCCAGGTCGTTGCGGTGCTCCATCATCTGTTCGATGAACGGATGCTCAAGCGGGATCATCTTCTCGAAACTGGTCGAGGGGCGGATCTGCGTGGCCTGCCAGAACAGGAAGACGCTCACCAGCGCGCAGAGGGCGATGACCACGGGGCGGTTGTTGAAGATCAGGCGTTCGAGCAGTGTGGGCTTGTCCTGGTGGTGCGGGTGCATGGTGATGCTCTCTCGGCTGGTCATGGACGCACCTCCTCTGCACCATCGGCGGTGGCCAGGTGCACACCCCCCTGCCCTACCAGTACCAGGCCGCCATTGGCCAGGCCGCTGACACCGGCCAGGGCAATGCGGTCGGCGCGGTTGTACACGCTGAAGCTCTGCCCGTCATCGATGCTGCGCAACACGCTGCCACCGTTGCCCACCAGCACCAGGCTGCCATCATCGAGAAGCGTAGCGCTTGCCAGGCCGAATTCGAGGTTACCGCGGGCTGCCTTGAGTACGATCGGTTGCCAACTGTCGCCGAAATCGGTGGAGCGGAACAGGTTGCCGCGCAGGCCGTAGGCGAGCAATGTGCTGGGCTTGGCGGTCCCGATCACGCCGAACAGCGAGCCCTCGTAGGGGCTATCGACGTTGACCCAGGTCTGGCCATCGTCGGTGGAGCGGAACATGCCGCCCTGTTCGCCGACGATGAATAACCCGGCGTCCTTGACCACGGCAATGCCGTTGAGGTGCAACTGGTCGGGGTTGTCCAGGCGCTCGGCGACATCCTGCCAGTGCTGCCCGCCATCGCGGGTTTCCAGCAAGGCACCATAGGCGCCCACGCTAAAGCCATGCTGGGCATCGAGGAAGGTGACATCAAGCAACGGTGCTTCACGGGACAGGTCTTCGAACTGTTTGCTCCAGGTCGCGCCGCCATCGTTGCTGGCGAGGATCTGCGCATCATGGCCGACCGCCCAGCCACGCTTGTCGTCGAGAAAGAACACGGCGGTAAGCAGTTGTCGGGTAGGTACCCTGGCCTGAGTCCAGGTGTTGCCCTGGTCGTCGGAGAACAGAATATGGCCGCGATCGCCGACCGCCACCAGGCGCTTGCCGGCATGGGTGACATCGATCAGCAGGCTCTGGCTGGCCTTGGCCGACTCGGTGGAGTACTCGTCGGCGGCTGCGGCCTGGGCGCTTTCGGCCCACATCCCCAATGCCAGCGCTAGCATCGCGCCAGCTGCCAGCGGCCAGGCACCACGCCTGACCTGCGTCATCACCCGCTCCCTCATGACCGTCCCCTGTCTGTTCTTCTTGGTGGGTCTGTGCCTTGCAGGTACTGCGAAAACCCTGTGTTAGAGGCCTGCAATAGCTTCGGGCCATCGTAGCGGGGATGTTTGCGGGAACACAACGAGCGGGACGTTATGTTTTGTTAACCAGAATACGCTGTGCCGGCAAGCCGACGCCCACAGGGCGCACACCGTCTTGCGAGCGGTGCAGCACCTGCGGGCGCCGGTTTGCCGGGGATGGGCTGCCTGGCAGCCCCACGCGTCGCCTGAATCAGGCCAGGCTTTTGCTCACCACCTCATACACATCGCTGGACAACTCACCGGACGCCAGAATCCGCTCCAGTTCGCCCTTCATCAGCACCTGGCGCGCGTCGTCATACTTGCGCCAGCGGGTCAGCGGCGCCAGTTGACGCGAGGCAATCTGCGGGTTCAGTGCGTTCAGCTCGATCACCAGGTCAGCCAGGAAGCGGTAGCCCGAGCCATCCGCCGCGTGGAAGTTGACCAGGTTCTGCCCGGCAAAGGCGCCGATCAGTGCCCGCACCTTGTTCGGGTTCTTCAGGGTGAACGCCGGGTGCTGCATCAGCGCCTTGACCCGCGCCAGCCCACCGGGCAGGGTGCTGGCGGCCTGCACACTGAACCACTGGTCCATGACCAACGGGTTGTCCTTGAAGTGCTTGGCGAAGCTTTCCAGCGCCTTGGCGCGCTCAGCCTCGAACGGCGAGTTGACCAGCACGGCCAGCGCGGTCAGGCGCTCAGTCATGTTGTCGCAGTGCTCGAACTGCTCCAGGGTCGCCTCCAGCACCTGCGGCTTGCCGCTCTGCATCAAGTACGACAGGGCGATGTTCTGCAGGCTGCGGCGGGCAAAATGTTCGGCAGCGGCCACGTAGGCGGTGTTGCGCGACACTTCGCGGTTGGCCTGGTAGCGCGCCCACAGCGCGTCGAACAGCTGCTCGGCGATCTGCTGGCGGGCGAACTCGCGGGCGGTGTGGATGGCATCCACGTCGGCCACCTGGCTGATCTCGGTCAGGTAGGCTTCGCCTGGCAGCGAGAGCATCTCGGCGACCATGGCCGGGTCCAGCGATACGTTGCCCAGCACGGTGCCGAGCGCGGTGATCAGCCGCTGGTCGAGCCTCAGCGCTTCGCCGCGCTGGTATTGGCCGATCAGCGCCTGCAGCACCTGTACCGACAGCTGCTGGCCCGCTTCCCAGCGGTTGAAGCCATCGCTATCGTGCTGCATGAGGAACATCAGCTGGTCACGGTCGTACGGGAAGCTCAGCTTGACCGGCGCACTGAAACCGCGCAGCAGCGACGGCAGCGGCTTGGCGGCGATGTCCTGGAAAGTGAAGGTCTGCTCGGCTTCGGTCACCGACAGCACACGGGTGGTGCCAGTCGCCTGGGCTTCACCGGCCAGTTGCAGTGGCAGGTCGTTGCCAGTGGCGTCCAGCAGGCCCAGCTCTACCGGGATCACGAACGGCAGCTTCTCGGCCTTGTCCGGGGTCGGCGGGCAGCTCTGGCGGAAGGTCAGGCTGTAGGTTTGCGCGGTGGCGTCATAGGCCTCGCTGACGTCCAGGCGCGGGGTGCCGGCCTGGTTGTACCAGCGTTTGAACTGGGTAAGGTCGACGCCGTTGGCGTCTTCCATGGCCTTGATGAAGTCGTCAGTGGTCACTGCCTGGCCATCATGGCGTTCGAAGTAAAGGTCGCTGCCCTTGCGGAAACCCTCGGCGCCCAGCAGGGTGCGGACCATGCGCACCACTTCAGCGCCCTTCTCGTAAACGGTCAGGGTGTAGAAGTTGGAAATCTCGATGAAGCTGTCCGGGCGCACCGGGTGGGCCATGGGTCCTGCATCTTCGGCGAACTGGTGGGTGCGCAGGTAGGCGACGTCCTCGATGCGCTTGACCGTGCGCGAGTTCATGTCAGCGCTGAATTCGGCGTCGCGGAACACCGTGAAGCCTTCTTTGAGCGACAACTGGAACCAGTCGCGGCAGGTCACGCGGTTGCCCGACCAGTTGTGGAAATATTCGTGGGCAACCACGCCTTCGACACGCTGGTGGGCAGCATCGGTGGCGGTTTCGGCGCGGGCCAGCACGCAGCTGGAGTTGAAGATGTTCAGGCCCTTGTTTTCCATGGCGCCCATGTTGAAGTCGTTGACCGCGACGATCATGAAGATGTCCAGGTCGTACTCGCGGCCGTAGACTTCTTCATCCCAGCGCATGGACTTCTTCAGGCTGACCATGGCGTGGTCGCACTTGTCGATGTTCTCGGGTTCGACGTAGATGCGCAGGGTCACGTCGCGGCCAGACTGGCGCACGAAGGTGTCCTCGACACACCAGAGGTCACCGGCGACCAGGGCGAACAGGTAGGCCGGCTTCATGAACGGGTCTTCCCAGGTCGCCCAGTGGCGGCCGTCTTCAGCCGGGCCGCTGCCAACAGGGTTACCGTTGGACAGCAACACCGGGTAGCGGTGCTGCTCGGCGATCACCGTGGTGGTGAAGGTGCTCATGACGTCAGGGCGGTCGAGGTAGTAGGTGATCTTGCGGAAACCCTCGGCCTCGCACTGGGTGCAGAACATCTTGCCGGACTTGTACAGGCCTTCGAGCGCGGTGTTGCGCTCGGGGTGGATCTTGACGCTGGTGTCCAGGGTGAAGCGCTCGGCCTTGGGGTGCACGGTCAGGCTGTCGGCTTCGAGCTGGTAGTCGCTGACTTGCAGTTCCTGGTCGTCCAGGGAGGCGCGCAACAGTTCCAGCTGCTGGCCGTCGAGCACCAGCGGCGGCAGCCCGGCACCGCGTGCCGGGTTACGGCGCATGACCAGTTGCGCATGGACCAGCGTGTGGTCCTCGAACAGCTCGAAGGTCAGGTGCGTCTCATCGATCAGGTACTCGGGCGCCTGGTAGTCCTTGAGGTAGATCACTTGCGGTTGTTCGGTACGCATGTGCAGGTCCTTTTTACTGGAGCACGGCCAACTGGTAGGCCGTGTACTTGCGAATATTGATCACGCCGGTGTCGAAGATCAGGTACTGGCCCTTGATGCCCAGCAGCGTGCCTTCCACCACCGGGTCCTTGTCGAGGTTGAAGCTGACGATCTTTTTCGGATACGCCTCGACCGGGTATTTCATCTGCACCACTTCGGCGTCGGGCAGTGGCTGGATCGCCTGCAGGCCGAAGCGCCCCTGCAGCGCGCGCAGGCCGTCGGCACAGGCGTCGAAGATCTGTTCACGGGTGGCCACCAGGTCGAGCACCTCGGCATCACCCTTGAGCAGCGTGCGCCAGTTGGTACGGTCCGGTACCTGGCTGCGCAGCAGGTCTTCGACCAGGCCGGATTGCTGGCGGGTGGCCACGCGCATGATCGGCAACGCCTGGCTGGCACCCTGGTCGAGCCAGCGGGTGGGCAACTGGGTGGCCCGGGTGATACCGACCTTGATCCCTGAGGAATTGGCCAGGTAGACCACGTGGTCGGTCATGCAGAACTGTTCGCCCCAAGACGGTTCACGGCAGGTACCGGCGTCATAGTGGCAACGTTCGGGGGCCATGATGCACACGTCACACTGCGCCAGTTTGGTCATGCACGGGTAACAGTACCCCTGGCTGAAGCTGGTCTTGGTGCGCTTGCCGCAATGGCTGCAGTGAATAGCGCCCAGGTACTCCAGGCGCAGGCGCTGGCCGATCAGCGGGTTGACCGGCACCTGCGTGTCATCCAGGCGCAAGCTGTACTGCACCACGGGGGCGTCCAGGCTTACCGCCATCTTGCTCAAAGAGCCACGAGCGAGTTCGATCAATGTACCGAGTCCGATTTGAACAGAATGTTGGGAATCGGTGCGGACTTCGATGCGCACTCCTGCGGGCCCATGTAGCCGGTGCGCTGGTCTTCGGGCAGGTTCTTCATCTCCCAGGCGATCACGGCCTGCAGCGACAACTCTTTCTGCTCGGGGGTGAGCCTGCGGCCGTCGGACCATTTGCCGATCTCTACGGCCGTTTTCAGGCTTTCGTAGATTTCCGGGGTAATGTTTTCGATCATTTGCGCGAACGTGGACATAGCGTCTCCTAAATCAAGCGGACAGTTTACGCCGGGCCAGCGCCCCGCCCAAGAGGCCCGTCAGGCATCCGATGAGCAACCCGCCGACGTGGGCGGCGTTGGCGATCTGCCCGAAACCGAGTTGGCCGACCACGCCCGTCAGGCAGATGACCAGCCAGATGAGCATCATCACCAGCACGCCCTTGGGCAGGCTGAAGTAGCGGTTGGGTGCCAGCCACTGGTACAGCCAGACGTGCCCAAGCAGCCCGTACAGTACGCCGGACAGCCCACCGAACAGGCTCGGGCCGCTGGTGTAGTGCTGGGCCAGGTTGGACACCAGGCTGAACAACAGGGTCAGGCCGAGCAGCAGCCAGGAGCCCTGGCGCAGTTCGATACGCTTGCCCAGTTCCCAGTACCACAGGCCATTCATGGCCAGGTGCAGCACACCGAAGTGCAGCAGCATCGGCGACACCAGGCGCCACCACTGGCCCTCGGCCAGGCCTTGGGCCAGCGGCGTGAAGTGCAGGTACTCGCCCTGGACGCGGAAGTCGAGGAACGTGAACCAGCTGATGGTGGCAAGGTTGTCGCCCAGGCCAGTAAGGCCGGCAACGATCAGACAGAGGAACAGCACGCTGGCCGTAACCTTGCAGGCGCGGGCCTGTTCAGCCAGTGTCGGCCCTTTCGCCGGCAAGCTGGCTCCCATAGGGTCGGTAGCAGGCTCGATGTCGGCGTTCCCGTCGGGGAAGCGCTGGTACAGCTGGAGGACATCGGCGGCCATGGTTTCCGGGGCCCAGAGGACCTGGACCTCACCCTCCTCGCTGACCCGATGGGGGACCTGCAGGCGTTGCAACAGTTTGACGAAGCCGCTGAGGTCGACCGACAGCGGCAGGCGCATCACTTCGACGATATTCATTGATTGGCCTGCGGTCGGTCGACGTCCACCCACACGAACTTGTGCGGGTCGATACGGGTTTCATCATCCAGCCGATAGGCCACCAGCTTGCCGTACAGCACCGCGCTGTAGTCCAGGCACGCCAGGTTGGCGCGGATCGGCGCCGGGCGGCCGCTGCGCCAGTAATGGCCGACGAACAGCAACGGTTCATCCTCGGCATAGCGTAGCAAGGCATTTTTGTCGGTGTGGCTGAGCGGCGTGCGGGCCACTTCATCGGGCAGCGCGTCGGGCTGGAAGACGATGTCGCCGTAGGTCTGCGGGTCTTCTTCCCAGAACTTGGTGCGGAAGAAGGCGCGGGTCAGGCCATCGCCACCGGTCAGCGTCAGGCCATCCGGCAGGCGCATGTCGGTGCCGCGCAGCAGGCGGTTGCACACGGTGGCGGCGAAGCTGCCGGACACTGCCGAAGCCTGGATGAAATGGGGGTCGATGCGCCCGTCAGGGTATTGCTGGCGCAGGGGCTCGATCAGCCGTGGGTCCCAGCAGGCATGCACCAGGCGGAAACGCCCGGCGTCGACGAACAGCGGCATGTCGTAAAACCACTGGAGGAAGTCGTGCCAGTCGCCGGGGTGCTGGGCAAACTGGGCGAGCGTTTCGTCGATCAACCTGGCATGGCGAGGCGTGTGCTCGCGCACGAAGGCCTTGCCGCTGCCAGGCAGCGCCGGGGTAACCCAGCCCAGGGCGTTGTACTCATGGTTGCCCATGATGCAGAACGCCTGGCCGGCCTCGACCATGTCGTGGACGATGTGCAGCGCTTCGCGTATGCGCGGGCCGCGGTCGACGATGTCGCCAAGGAACAGCGCCTGGCGCCGCGGGTGGCGCCACACGCCGCCGACACGCTTGTAGCCCAGGGCGTCGAGCAGGCGTTCGAGGGTCAGCGCACAGCCGTGCACGTCGCCGATGATGTCGAAACTTCGCGCCGGATCGAGCATCAGTCGTCCCTGCCTCCCAGGCGGCTGCCCCAGCCGAGCTTGGTGCGGCAAACCTCGTAGTAGTTGTGGTCGAGCGGGTGGATCAGGCGCAGTTTCTGCGGTTTCTTGCTGACCGTGATGGTGTCGCCGGGGGCGCAGGTGAAATGGTTCTGGCCGTCACACGAGACCTGCGGGTAGATCTGCAGGTCCTTGGACACCACGATCTTCAGCTCGCTGTTGCCATCGACCACGATGGGCCGGCCTGACAGGGTGTGCGGGTACATCGGCACGATGACGATGGCATCGAGCTTGGGGTGCATGATCGGGCCACCGGCCGACAAGGCATAGGCCGTCGAGCCGGTCGGGGTGGCGACGATCAGGCCGTCGGCCTTCTGGCTGCAGACGAACTGGCCGTCGATGTAGATCTCGAACTCGATCATCCGTGTCGACTTGCCCGGGTGCAGGACCACGTCGTTGAGCGCGTCACCCTGGCCGATGGCCTCGTGGTGGCGGCGCACCTCGGCCTGCAGCAGGAAGCGGTTCTCGACCAGGTAATGGCCGTCGAGCACTTCAGCGACCTTTTCTTCCAGCTCGTCGGGGCGGATATCGGTGAGAAAACCCAGGTTGCCACGGTTGATGCCCAGCACCGGGATGTTATGCCGGGCCAGGGCGCGGGCGGCGCCAAGCAGGCTGCCGTCGCCACCGACCACGATGACCAGGTCACAGACTTCGCCCAGCAGCTTGCGCGTTGAGGTTTGCAAGCCATGGCCTGGCAGCACTTCGGCGATGGTGTCCTCGAGAATCACGTGCAGATGGCGCTCGAGGAGGAATTTTTTCAGTCGGCGAATGGTGTCCAGCACCTGCGAGCTGCCAAGGCGGCCGATGATACCGATATTGCGAAATTGCTCCATGGGGCTCCTGCGAGGCTCTGCGGCGGGGTGACTATGCCGCGATTATGGGCGAAACGACCGGGCAGCGGCAAACCGGCTATGCTCGCAGCATGATGCCATTCACCCAACTTCACGACTTGCCCCGCCAGTTGCGCCGCCCGGCCGTGCGTGACCTGGCCTGGGCCCTGCTGTCGCCCCCGCTGCTGAGCGCCCCGCCCTGCCCCCAGCGCCACCCGCTGACAGGCAGCGCGTGGGCGGATGACCCGCAACGGCTGGTGGACTGGTTGCAGGCTCTGGACAGCGACGACCAGCCCTTGCGTGACTGGCTGGCGAAAATCACCAGTCGGCGCCTGGGCCTGTACTACGAAGGGCTGTGGCAATTCGCCCTCGGCCAGGCACCCGGGATCGAACTGCTGGCGGCCAACCTGGCGATCCGCTCCAGCGCACGGACCCTGGGCGAGCTGGATATCCTGCTGCGCGACCGGGACGGCACGCACCACCTGGAACTGGCGATCAAGCTGTACCTGGGGCCAACGCACGCCTCAGGGAGTGACCCGGCGCAGTGGCTCGGACCGGGCTGCCACGACCGGTTGGGCAGCAAGCTGGCGCACGTGGCGGGGCATCAGCTGCCCATGTCCAGTGACGCGCAGAGCCGCGAGGCGCTGGCCAGGGTGGGCGTGCAGCAGGTGCAGGCCCATCTGTGGCTTGCGGGTTATCTGTTCTATCCCTGGCCAGGGCATGCTGCCCCGCCCGAGGGCGCCAATCCGCTGCACCTGCGGGGGCGCTGGGTTAGGCGGCGGGATTGGTCAATTGCCGCGGGTGAACGCTGGCAGCCCCTGCCTCGCCAGGCCTGGCTGGCGCCGGCACGGGTCGAGGCAGATGCGTGCTGGGCGGCGCAGCAGTTCGCAGCGTGGTTGCAGCTGCTGGCGCCGCATGCGCCAGCGCAGATGCTGGTCAGGCTGGAGCCAGGCTCGGATAACGCCTGGCACGAGGGCGAGCGCGTGTTTCTGGTGGCAGATAGCTGGCCGCACCTGGCCAGTGACTAGGTGTGCTTGCCCGGGTCGGCGCCGATGCAGATGACGCAATACCACGACCTGGAGCAAAGCATTATCACAATCAGCGGTTAGAGTTAGCAGTGAGCGCCGCCAAGAGCGCCACCCCGACCTGATGACGAGGAACCCCCATGGTTTCATCCACCCCTGCGATTCATTACTCGCGCCTGTCCATCGCCTTGCATTGGCTGATGCTGGTGCTGCTGGCCGCCGTCTATGCCTGCATGGAGTTTCGCGGCCTGTTCCCCAAGGACAGCGCCGAGCGCAACCTGATGAAGGACTTGCACTTCATGCTCGGCCTGAGCGTATTCGTACTGGTGTGGCTACGCCTGGCCGTACGCCTGATTCGCCCTGCGCCGCCGATCATGCCCAAGCCACCCGCCTGGCAGACCGGCCTCGCCCACCTGATGCACCTGGCCCTGTACCTGCTGATGATCGGTCTGCCGCTCGCCGGTTGGCTGATCCTCAGCGCCGCCGACAAGCCCGTGCCGTTCTATGGTTTGGAACTGCCGCACCTGATCGGCCCGGATCCGGACCAGGCCAAGTTCATCAAAGGCTGGCATGAGCGGGTGGCTACCTGGGGTTACTGGCTGATCGGCCTGCACGCCCTGGCTGGGCTTTACCACCATTACGTGCAGCGCGACAACACGCTGCTGCGCATGCTGCCCTACAAGTAACCGCGCCGGCCCTGCAGGCCACCGGTATGAAGGAAAATCAGCCGCGTGCCGGGCGCGAACAGCCCGGCGTGCACTCGCTCATGCAGGGCCAGCAGGGCTTTGCCGGTATAGAGTGCCTCTAACGGGATGCCGCTGCGGCATTCGACAGCGTCGATAAAACCCAGCAGATGCGCATCGACCTTGGCGAAGCCGCCGCGGCAAGCCTCATGCAGCTGGTAGCCGCCAGTACCCGCCAGCCGTGCCACCGCCTCAGGTACACCATGATCCAATGGCACCGCCAGGGCGCCATGCACCGCATGCCTGCCCGCCTCGGCGAGCACCAGGCCGGCCAGGGTGGTGCCAGTGCCGGCAGCCAGCCACCAGGCATGATAGTCGGGCCAGCCCAGCGTCGCCAGTTGTGCCCGCGCCTGCTCGACGATCAATGCACACCCCTGCGCCCCGGCAAAGCCTCCACCGCCTTCGGGAATGCAGTGCCAGCCGGGGTAGCGCGCCTGCCAGGGCTCCCAGAAGCGGGCTTCGTGGCGGGCGCGGTAGCCGCCGTAACCCAGCCAGTGCAGCTCCATGCCCAGCGCCTGGAGGTCACGCACCGTGGAGGTGTCCTGAGGGTGCCCGCGCAACAGGCCTGCAGTGGCGAAACCGAAGCGTTTGCCGGCAGCGGCCAGGGCGTGGAGGTGGTTGGAGTGGTTACCGCCGAGGCTGATCAGCCCGGGGGCGCCTGCTTCATGAGCGTGCAGAAGGTGGTGGCGCAGCTTGAACCATTTGTTGCCGCTGATCAGCGGGTCAATCAGGTCCAGGCGCAGGATGGCGGCTTCAACCTTGGCGCTTGTCAGCCAGGGTAGCTCGAGGCGCTGTAGAGGGGCCTGAGGAAGGTCATGGAAGCGGGTAGACATGGTTCAACGCCTGATGCGAAGGCATCAGTTTACCAGTGAAAGCCCGGTCCAAGCCCGCGCCTGCAGGTGCGCCACCCATTTCAAGGGCAGTGGCGTACCTGTCGGAGCGGGCTTGCCCCTGACTAGCTCAAAGCGCTGCTGCCAGTCGCGAGCCTTGATCGATCGCACGCTTGGCATCCAGCTCCGCCGCCACATCCGCGCCCCCGATCAGGTGTACCGACTGCCCCGCTGCCACCAACCCGTCATGCAGTTCACGCAGCGGCTCCTGCCCGGCGCAGATCACCACGTTGTCCACTGCCAGCACCTGCGGCTCGCCCTCGCCGACACGAATGTGCAGGCCCGCCTCATCGATGCCCAGGTATTCGACGCCGTTGAGCATCTGCACCTGCTTGTTCTTGAGCCCGGTACGGTGGATCCAGCCGGTGGTCTTGCCCAGGCCGTCACCGACCTTGGACGTCTTGCGCTGCAACAGGTACACCTGCCGCGCCGGCGGGTGCGGCTGGGCCTTGATGCCCGCCACCCCGCCACGCGCTTCAAGCTGGGTATCGATGCCCCATTCCTTCCAGAACGCGTCGCGGTCCTGGCTGGTCGCCACGCCCTCGTGCACCAGGTACTCCGAGACATCGAAGCCGATGCCGCCGGCACCGATGACCGCAACCGCCTCGCCGACCGGCTTGCGCTCGAGCAACACGTCCAGGTAGCTGAGCACCTTGGCATTGTCGATACCGGGGATGGCCGGTGTACGCGGCGCGATGCCGGTGGCCAAGACAATTTCATCGAAACCACCCGCCACCAGCGCCGGTACATCGACCCGGGTATTAAGGCGCAGGTCGACACCGGTGCGGTCCACCTTGTTGCGGAAATAGCGCAGGGTCTCGAAGAACTCTTCCTTGCCCGGCACCCGCTTGGCGACGTTGAACTGCCCGCCGATTTCGCCTGCGGCGTCGAACAGGGTGACCTCATGCCCGCGCTCTGCCGCCACGGTGGCCGCTGCCAGGCCTGCGGGACCCGCGCCAACCACGGCAATGCGCTTCACCGCCTGCACCGGCAGGTAATTAAGCTCGGTCTCGTGGCAGGCGCGCGGGTTGACCAGGCAACTGGTCAGCTTGCCGCCGAAGGTATGGTCCAGGCACGCCTGGTTGCAGCCGATGCAGGTGTTGATTTCGTCGCCTCGCCCTGCCGCCGCCTTGTTGACGAAGTCCGGGTCGGCCAGGAACGGCCGTGCCATCGACACCATGTCGGCATCACCCTCGGCCAGCACCTGTTCGGCCACTTCCGGGGTATTGATACGGTTGGTGGTGATCAGCGGAATGCTCACGGCGCCCCGCAGCTTGGCCGTGACTTTGCTGAACGCAGCCCGCGGCACCTTGGTGGCGATGGTCGGGATGCGCGCCTCATGCCAGCCGATACCGGTGTTGAGAAGCGTCGCACCGGCCCGCTCGATGGCCTTGGCCAGCAGCTCGATCTCCTCCCAGGTGCTCCCCCCCTCGACCAGGTCGAGCATGGACAGGCGGAAGATGATGATGAAATTCGGCCCCACCGCGTCCCGCACGCGGCTGACGATGTCCACGGCCAGGCGCATGCGGTTCTCGTAGCTGCCGCCCCAGCGGTCGGTACGGTGGTTGGTATGGGCGGCGAGGAACTGGTTGATGAAGTAGCCTTCCGACCCCATGACCTCGACGCCATCGTAGCCGGCGCGCTGGGCCAGCACGGCACAATGGACGAAGTCGGCGATCTGCTTCTCGATACCCGCCTCGTCCAGTTCCTTGGGTTTGAACGGGTTGATGGGTGCCTGAATCGCGCTAGGCGCTACCTGCCGCGGGCTATAGGCATATCGCCCGGCATGCAGGATCTGCAGGCAGATCTTGCCGCCTGCGGCATGCACGGCCTCGGTGACGATGCGGTGCTTGGCCGCTTCTTCCTCGGTGCTGAGCTTGGCCGCGCCGGAATACACACCGCCTTCATCGTTGGGCGCGATACCGCCTGTGACCATCAGCCCGACGCCGCCGCGGGCACGCTCGGCAAAGTACGCCGCCATGCGCTCGAAGCCACCAGGGCGTTCTTCCAGGCCGGTGTGCATCGAACCCATCAAGGTACGGTTGCGCAACGTGGTGAAGCCCAGGTCAAGCGGGGCCAGCAAGTGCGGATAACGGTTGGCAGCCATGGAACGGTTCCCCAGGTGGCGTGATCACGGAATGCGGAAGCCTCAGCGGGCCCCGTCGTTTGTCTGCCACCGACATTAAACAGCCGTTTGAATGCGCTCAATGATCGAAACTGACAACTTATTGATCCTCCCGCACAGCAGGTCTACCCTAGGAACCTCGTTCCCCAAGGCGCTGTACCGCTTCATGCGAAAACTTTTGGCAAGCGCCCTGGCGCTGGTAATGATCGCCGCCCTCTGCGGCTATGGCTTCTGGACCCAGCAGCGCCCGGAAGGCCACTACCTTTCCGACCTGCGCATCGAACTGGCGCTCAACCATGGCGTGCCCGGCGAGCAGGGCAACCTGCTGGGCGTCGAGCCACTGCTGTACCCCAGCGACTACCAGAACCTGCACCGTCTGCACCGCAAGCTCTCGGCCTACCTGGAACAGGCGCGTGCCCAAGGCCTGATCGGCCCACGCACGGTCGTGGTGCTGCCCGAGCACATCGGTACCTGGCTGTGGGCCCGTGGTGAAAAAAACGAGCTGTACCAGGTCACCCGCAGCCGTGAAGCCGAGCAATGGCTGGAACTGAGCAACCCGCTGCGCTATGGCTTGGCCATGTTGCGCGCCAGCGGCGATGACCGCCGCGCCGACGCCCACTTGCGCATGAAAGCCCAGCAGATGGCCAGCGATTACCAACAGCTGTTCGGCGGCCTGGCCCGCGAGTTCGGCGTGACCCTGGTGGCCGGCTCCATCGTGCTGCCCGCCCCCTACGTCGAACAAGGTGTGCTGCACGCTGGCAGCGGCCCGTTGTTCAACAGCAGCCTGGTGTTTGCCGGTGACGGTTCGTTACTGGGCCAGCCCCAGCGCCAACAGTTTCCCGACAGCGAAGTGCGCCGCTTTATCCATGACGGCCGCCAGCAACCGCTTCAGGTCCTGCAGACCCCTGCAGGGCGCCTGGGTGTATTGATTGGCAGCGACAGCTGGTACCCGGAAAACCACCAGCAGCTGCAACGGCAACAGGTGCAGTTGATCGCCAACCCTGTATTTCTCAGCGGCAAAGGCAGCTGGGAGGCGCCGTGGCGTGGCAACCGCCATCAGGACGCCGCCGCCGAGCTGGCCCTGCAGCGGGGCGAGGTTAGCGAGCAGACGGCCTGGCAACGCCTTACCCAGGCCGCTGGCGAAGGCGTCAGCAGCATGAGCGTATTCATGCGTGGCCAGTTCTGGGAACAGGGCAGCGACGGCCAGGGCTTTGCCCTCCAGGCGGGCGAGTTACTGGCCGGGCCGCCGAGCCACGGCGCACGCCTGCTGAACGTGTGGTTATAAGCGCATGGCCCGCCCCCGCATGCGCCTGGGCGATCTGTCGGTCGGTTTCGTTCAGCCCCTGGCCGAGGCGCTGCGCGGCCTGGGCCATGACCCATCACCGTTGTTGCGCCGCTATGGGCTGGACGCGCCCCGCCTGGCCGAAGCCAGTGCGCGCCTGTCGATACCCCGTTACATGCACCTTGGCCATGCGGCCATTGAACTGTGCGGGGAGCCCGCTCTTGGTTTACACATGGGACGCCTCAGCCGGCTGGCCCACGCCGGCCTTGCAGGTATCACGGCGGCCCAGGCCCCTACCTTGGGCGAAGCTGCACGCACGCTGTTGCGTTTCGAGCCGCTGTACGCTGCCAACTACCGCGGCCATTCAAGCTTTCAGGAAGATGCCCAGGGGGCTTGGCTGCGCTTCTACTCGATCAGCCCCTACAACGCCTACAACCGCTTTGTGGTCGACTCGCTGCTGAGCGGCTGGCTGGCGCAACTTGCGGCTCTGGCCGGTGTTGCCTTGCAGGCGGAACGCCTGGAGATCGAATTCCAGCCCCCCTCTTATGCCGCCCAGTACCAGCCCTTGTGCAGCACTGCAGTGCAATTTGGCGCCAGTGCCAACCAACTGCGCCTGAGCCGTGCAACGCTGGCGCTGAGCAACCCTCAGCATTGCCCCAGTACCTGGCAGCATCTGCTGCAACTGTGCGAAGCAGAACTGCTTCAACGCACGCGGGTGCGTAGCCTGGGCGAACGCATCACGCACCTGCTGGGGCCCTTGCTCAACGGTGGCCGCGAACCTGATCTGGAGGAAGTGGCGCTGCACCTGCAACTGCCCACGTGGACCTTGCGGCGCAAACTGGCAGAAGAAGGCACGCGCTTTCGCAGCCTGCTCAACGATACCCGACGCGACCTGGCCGAAACCTACATCCGTGATACGGAACTGGCCTTTGGCGAGATCGCCTATTTGTTGGGGTTCGCATCGGCAGAAGCCTTCCAGCGCGCATTCAAGCGCTGGACAGGCCTTACGCCAGGGGAGTTTCGCCGCAGCCAGCGGCAGGCGGGTTAAAGCTCGGTGGCATCGTCAGCAGGTTCTGGGGTGTCCAGCTCATAGGCCTGGTATTCGAGCAGCTCTTCCTGATAGTCGTCCATTGCCCTGCGTCCTCTTCACTCATGTTCTTCGTAAGGTCATGCCTTCAACCTAGGCAGGTTGGATGAAGGCATGATGACAAGCGTATGAGTGGTAAACGTAGCAGGTGTTCTGGACGTTATTGCCGTTGATCTGTAACAGCGAATGAAACCCGCTAGCGGGCCAGCGCACTGCCAGCCGTTCACTGGGCCGGCGGTGCGCCTTCGGTGGGCTGCGGCTCTTGCTGCACCTGAATGGGCGCGGGTGCGGCCGGCGGTGCTACGGGCTTTGACCCCTGGCTGTCATCCACTGCTGGCGCTATGGCCGCTTCGTTTGCCGGTGAGGCTACCGCAGGCGCCGGTGCAGGAACGGGGGCAGGAGCAGCCAATGCTGCTGGGGCAACTGCAGGGGCAGCGACAGGTGCCGCGGAGACCTGTTCCGGCAGCCCAAGATCAGGCGCGGGTTTTTCGACCTTCGGCGCAGGCGCCTCAGCCTTGGCCTTGCTGACCTTTCTCGGTTTCGGCAGGTAGCTCTCGACCAGGGCAAAGTACCGTTCGTAAAACTGCGGCGCAGTCACCGTCTCGCTCGCGACCTTGACCATGGAGTCATCGCTGGAGCCGATCGGCATCGATACCGAACCCAGTACCCCTACGCCGAGGCTGGCCGAGGTATTGGACTTTTTCAGGGCGTAACGGTCCTGCAGGGCATTGGCGAACATCGTCGAGCGCTGCTCGTCACTGCTGTCCGGTGCACAGGTCACGCTGAAGCTGATTTGCAGGTGGTTTTCGCTGTTTTGCTGGAAGCTCTTGTTACCGGCGATCTGGCTCGGGCCACTGCTGGTGATGATGTAACCCTGGCTCAGCAGCGCGCGCCGGGCAGCCTCGCACGAGCCGGCATCACTCACCGGGAAACTGCGGGAGAACGTCCCGGAGTCGTCGAAGTTTTCGTGCTCGTAGATGGCGGTTTTTTTCGAAGAGCAACCGGACAAGCCCGCCAGCACCAGGGCCAGCCCGAGCGCACCAAAGACGGATGATCTGGTCATTGCGAATTCCGGGAAAGTCGAGAGGTGCCTATTGTGCATCACAGCGCACGGACACTGAAACCGTTCATCAGTGAAGAGTGTGTCAGCTTGGTGTAAAGCTGGCTCCTCCCGCACGATGACAGGACGCAGAAACGAAAAAAGCGACCCTAAGGTCGCTTTTCACGTTGCTTCGAGGAGTTCAAGGCCTCGAGGCGAAGATGGCGCAGCGGACGGGACTCGAACCCGCGACCCCCGGCGTGACAGGCCGGTATTCTAACCGACTGAACTACCGCTGCGTATCGCTCGGGCTTGCGCCCGGTTGAAACCTGGGTCTACCCTTCCGGCACTAAGGCCTCAGGGCAGGCACAAAAAAAGCGACACGATGATCGCTCTCTTTGTGGTTGCTTCGAGGAGTTCAAGGGCCTCGAAACGAAGATGGCGCAGCGGACGGGACTCGAACCCGCGACCCCCGGCGTGACAGGCCGGTATTCTAACCGACTGAACTACCGCTGCGTATCGTTCAGGCTTGCGCCCGATTGAAACTGGGATCAGCCTCAGGCTTATTTGCCTTCTGGCTTCAGACCGGTGCAAAGCACCCATCTGTTACTTGAAAGTGGCGCAGCGGACGGGACTCGAACCCGCGACCCCCGGCGTGACAGGCCGGTATTCTAACCGACTGAACTACCGCTGCGCATAGTGGCTTACTAGGCCTTGTTCCTCTCTGGCATCAGCTTCTTTCGAAGCGTCCTGCGCCAGGAACTCTCAGGAAGTGGTGGGTGATGACGGGATCGAACCGCCGACCCTCTGCTTGTAAGGCAGATGCTCTCCCGGCTGAGCTAATCACCCCCGCGATGTTGCTTGTTGCGTTTGCTTCGCTGAGGCCGCGAAATTTACGCAGGTACCGATGCTAAGTCAATACCCCTGTTGAATTTTTTTTAAAAAAGGGCAAAAAAGTCACTACGCGCCTCAGGCTTGCGGCGGTCAGAAAAAGCCAGGTGTCGCCTGTTCGATTTCCCAACCCTGCAAATGACGAAGGGACCTGGCGGTCCCTTCTTGTCATTTGCAGCTTACAGCGCGTCGCTCAGGTTCAGGTGTAAATCATCTTACGGGTCATGCCACCATCGACCACGAACTCCTGGCCGGTGACGAATGCCGCCTGACGCGACAGGAGCCATGCCACCATGGCCGCCACGTCCTCCACCGTCCCTACCCTGCCGGTTGGATGCTGGGCATGGTCGGCTTCGGTCAACGGCTCGGCACGGCGCTGGGAAGGATCACGCGCATCGATCCAGCCAGGGCTTACCGCATTGACACGGATCTCCGGGCCCAGGCTCATGGCCAGGGCATGGGTCAGCGCCACCAGGCCGCCCTTGCTCGCCGCGTAGGCTTCGGTGTCCGGTTCGGACTGCCGGGCACGGGTGGAGGTGAGGTTGACGATGGCGCCATTGTGCGCGCGCAGGTACGGCGCACAATGCTTGGCCAACAGCATGGGGCCGTTGAGGTTGACCGCCAGCACCCGGTTCCATTGCGCCAGGCTCAAGCTCTCCAGGGTCTGGTTGTGCGGATTGGCGATAGCCGCGTTGCACACCAGCGCGTCCAGCCGACCAAACTGCCCGAGCACTTCGGACACCCCGGCACTGACCTGTGCTTCATCGGCCACATCCATGGTGATGAACCAGGCGTTATCGCCCAGCGCCTTGGCCACCTTGGCACCGCGCGGGCGGTCAAGGTCGCTTAGCACCACCTGCCAGCCTTCGCAGATCAACCAGGCAGCGATGCCCAGGCCGATGCCGCGTGCGGCACCGGTTACCAGGGCTACCCGGCCGTTATGGCCCGGCCCGCCACCCTTCCAGTCGATCACAGCGCTGCCAGCCCACGCGCCAGGTCAGCTTGCAGGTCGGCCACGTCTTCCAGACCCACGGCTACGCGGATCAGGCTGTCGCGAATACCCGCCGCTTCACGCTCCTGCGGCGTCAGGCGCCCATGGGAGGTGGTGGCCGGGTGTGCGATGGTGGTCTTGCTGTCGCCCAGGTTGGTGGTGATCGAAATCACCCGGGTAGCATCGATGAAGCGCCAGGCGCCCTCCTTGCCCCCCTTGACCTCGAAACTGACCACGGCGCCGAAACCGCTCATTTGGCGCTTGGCCAATTCATGTTGCGGGTGGCTCGGCAGGCCGGCGTAATGCACCTTTTCCACACCATCCTGCTGCTCCAGCCACTGGGCCAGTGCCTGGGCGCTCTCGCAGTGGGCACGCATACGCAGCTTGAGGGTTTCCAGACCCTTGGTGAAGATCCAGGCGTTGAATGGGCTCAGGGTCGGGCCGGCGGTCCGCAGGAAGCCGACCACTTCCTTCATCTGCTCGCTACGCCCGGCCACCACACCGCCCATGCAACGGCCCTGGCCGTCAATGAACTTGGTTGCCGAGTGGAACACGATGTCAGCGCCGAGCTTGAGCGGCTGCTGCAACGCCGGCGTGCTGAAGCAGTTGTCCACCACCAGCATGGCACCACGGGCGTGGGCGATCTCGCTGAGGGCCGTGATATCCACCAGTTCGGCCAACGGGTTGGACGGCGACTCGACGACCAGCAGCTTGGTATTGGCCTTGATGGCCTTTTCCCAGCCCGCCAGGTCGACCAATGGTACGTAGTCAACCTGGACGCCGAAGCGCTTGAAGTACTTCTCGAACAGGCTGATGGTCGAGCCGAACACGCTCTGCGATACCAGCACATGGTCGCCAGCGCTGCACAGCGACATGACCACGGCGAGGATCGCCGCCATGCCGGTGGACGTCGCCACGGCCTGCTCGGCACCTTCCATGGCCGCCAGGCGCTCCTCGAAGGCGCGCACGGTCGGGTTGGTGTAGCGCGAATAGACGTTGCCCGGTGTTTCGCCCGCAAAGCGCGCGGCTGCATCAGCCGCTGTGCGGAAGACATAGCTGGAGGTCAGGAACAGCGCTTCGCTGTGCTCACCCTCCGGTGTACGGTTCTGACCGGCACGCACCGCCAGGGTGTCGAAACCGACACCCTCGAGGTCACTGTCCAGTCGACCGGCATCCCATTGATCCGTCATGCCGTCGCTCCCTAAATCAGTTGTTGTAGAGGTCGATGATCGCGCTGACAGCCTGGTTCTTCACTTTGGCCAAGTCGTTACGGGCCTGCTCGATACGGTCGAGGTAGGCTTCGTCGATGTCGCCGGTGACGTATTCACCGTTGAACACCGCGCAATCGAAGTGCTCGATCTTGATCTTGCCGCCACCGACCGATTCGATCAGGTCTGGCAGGTCCTGGTAGACCAGCCAGTCGGCGCCGATCAACTCGGCCACCTGTTCGGTGGTACGGTTGTGGGCGATCAGTTCGTGAGCGCTCGGCATGTCGATGCCGTAGACGTTGGGGTAGCGCACCGCAGGGGCCGCAGAGCAGAAGTAGACGTTTTTCGCGCCGGCTTCGCGGGCCATCTGGATGATCTGTTTGCAGGTGGTGCCGCGCACGATCGAGTCGTCGACCAGCATCACGTTCTTGCCGCGGAATTCCAGCTCGATGGCGTTGAGCTTCTGGCGTACCGACTTCTTGCGCGCAGCCTGGCCGGGCATGATGAAGGTACGGCCGATGTAGCGGTTCTTGACGAAGCCTTCGCGGAACTTGACGCCCAGGTGGTTGGCCAGTTCCAGGGCCGCGGTACGGCTGGTGTCCGGAATCGGGATGACCACATCGATGTCGTGGTCCGGGCGCTCGCGCTGGATCTTCTCGGCCAGCTTCTCGCCCATGCGCAGGCGCGCCTTGTACACCGACACCCCGTCCATGATCGAGTCCGGGCGGGCCAGATAGACGTGCTCGAAGATGCACGGCTGCAGTTTCGGGCTTTCGGCGCACTGCTTGGTGTACAGCTGGCCTTCTTCGGTGATGTATACCGCTTCGCCCGGTGCCAGGTCGCGGATCAAGGTGAAGCCGAGCACGTCCAGGGCCACGCTTTCCGAGGCGATCATGTATTCCACGCCTTCGTCGGTGTGGCGCTGGCCGAACACCACCGGGCGAATGCCGTTGGGGTCACGGAAGCCGACGATACCGTAACCGGTGATCATCGCCACCACCGCGTAACCGCCAACACAGCGGCTATGCACGTGGGACACCGCGGCAAACACGTCGTCTTCGGTCGGCTGCAGCTTGCCGCGCACCGCCAACTCATGGGCGAACACGTTCAGCAGCACTTCCGAGTCGGAGTTGGTGTTGACATGACGCAGGTCGGACTCGTAGATCTCTTTGGCCAACTGCTCGACGTTGGTCAGGTTGCCGTTGTGCGCCAGGGTGATGCCATACGGCGAGTTGACGTAGAACGGCTGGGCCTCGGCCGAGGTCGAGCTGCCCGCGGTCGGGTAGCGCACGTGGCCGATACCCATGTGGCCAACCAGGCGCTGCATGTGGCGCTGCTGGAAGACATCGCGCACCAGGCCATTATCCTTGCGCAGGAACAACCGGCCGTCGTGGCTGGTCACGATACCGGCAGCGTCCTGGCCGCGGTGCTGGAGGACCGTAAGCGCGTCATACAGCGCCTGATTGACGTTCGACTTACCGACGATACCGACGATGCCACACATGCGACGCAACCCCTACTTTGATGAAACTTGAGTGAATAGCGCTCAAGGCTTTGCGGGCCCGAGCAACTGTTCCTTGAACGGGAGATCAGCCGGAGTGCTGATCACACCACTGGACATCCACTGGCTGGTGAAACCCAGGATCAGGTTTTTCGACCAATCAGCGACCAATAGAAATTGTGGTATCAGGCGCGATTCCTGCCACCAGGTATCTTGTTGCACTGGCCCCAGGCTCAGCAGCCCAATGGCCACCACCACCAGCAAGGCCCCGCGCGCGGCGCCGAAGGCCATGCCGAGAAAACGATCGGTGCCGGACAGCCCGGTCACGCGAATCAGTTCGCCAACAAGGAAGTTGACCATGGCGCCCACCAGCAAGGTGGCGACGAAAAGAATGGCGCAGCCGGCGATGATGCGCATCGACGGGGTCTGGATATAGCTTTCAAGGTACACCGAGAGCGACCCGCCGAACATCCAGGCAACCGCCCCGGCAATGATCCAGATGAGCAGGGACAAGGCTTCCTTGACGAAGCCGCGCTTGAGACTGATCAGTGTGGAGACGGCGATGATCGCGATGATCGCCCAATCAACCCAGGTAAATGCCACGGTGCTGCCTGCAGACGTTTGAGGCGGCGCATTTTACCAGAGCGATGGGCCGGGAGTAAGCGGAATGTCAGGCCGATTAGCAGTGGCTCATTTACGGGCAAGCCCGTCAATGAGCCACAAGGCAACCCTTGAATCAACCGCGTTCCGGCTGGAAGCGCACCACGAAGCCCTTGAGGTTCTGCTGCCGGTTGATGGTGTCGCGCAGGCGCTCGGCCTCGGCACGCTCGATCAAAGGCCCGACATACACCCGGTTCATGCCTCCGGCCGAACGGATGTAGGCGTTATAACCCTGGCTGCGCAGGGTTTTCTGCAAGCTTTCGGCACCTGCGCGGTTGGACAGGCTGGCCAGCTGGATCGACCAGCTCACCGGCAACCCGTTGGTATCGATCTTCGACGGTGCGCTGGCCGTCGCTGCCGGTGCGGGAGTGGCCGAGGCGCGGGTTTCAGCCTTGGGCGCGGGTGCCGGCGTTGCCACCGGCGCCTGTTGCCGAGGCTGAGCCTGCGTCTGCGGCGAGGGGCTGATCGGCTGGCTTGGCGTGGCGACCGGGGCACTGGACTCGTTGACCACCACCGGCGGTTGTTGAGGTTCCTCCGGCAGCGGCTGGGGCTCCGGCACCACAACCGGGTCCACCTTGACCTCCGGCAGGCTCGGCATGGCCGGTGCCTGCGGGGCTTCGACGCGTACCTGACGCATCTCGACCTCGCGGGTGAACAGCATCGGCAGGAAGATCACCGCCAGCGCCACCAGCACCAACGCACCCACCATGCGCTGTTTCATCCCTTTATCCAGCACTGCCATCTACTCACCCCTCCAGGGCCTGCCGCTCCAGCCACTCCAGGGCCTGGGCGACACAGAAAAACGAACCGAACAACAGGATCTGGTCATCCGCCGTCGCCTGTGCGCACTGCGCCTGCAGAGCGGCTTCAACACTGGCATAAGACTTCACGGCGGCGCCAAGGTTCGTCAACGCGCCCGCCAGCTCGGCCGCCGGACGACTGCGGGGCGTGGCCAGCGGCGCAACTGCCCAATCGTCGACCAACCCCTGCAGCGGCGCGATGACGCCGCCCAGGTCCTTGTCGGCGAGCAGGCCGAAGACCGCCAGGCGACGGCCCTTGAGCTCACGCGCCGCCAAGCGGCGCGCCAGGTAGTCGGCCGCATGGGAATTGTGCCCCACATCCAGCAGCAGCTCCACGGGCGTGCCTTGCCAGGCCACCACGCGACGATCCAGGCGCCCGGTAATACGGGTATCGAGCAATGCCTGGCGCAACTGCCCGGCCTCCCATGGCAGGCCCATCAGCAGGTAGGCCTGCAAGGCCAGGGTGGCGTTTTCCATCGGCAGGTCGAGCAAGGGCAGGTCACGCAGCTCTACCAGCGCACCTTCAAGGGTCGTCCCCCGCCAGTGCCAGACACCGTCGGCGCTGACCAGGTCGAAGTCACGGCCCCGCAGGTACAAAGGCGCAGCCAACTCTCGGGCCTTGTCCAGCAGCGGCTGAGGAGGATCGAGGTCGCCACACAGCGCAGGCTTGCCCGGACGGAAGATACCGGCTTTCTCGAAGGCCACCTGCTCGCGGGTATCACCCAGGTAATCGACATGGTCGACGCCAATGCTGGTGACCAGCGCCAGGTCGGCATCGACCACGTTCACGGTATCCAGGCGGCCACCCAGGCCCACTTCCAGCACCACGGCATCCAGTTGCGACTGATAGAACAACCAGAACGCGGCCAGGGTGCCCATCTCGAAATAGGTCAGGGAAACCTCGCCACGCGCCGCCTCCACGGCAGCGAACGCTTCGCACAGGCGCTCATCGCTGGCCTCCTGGCCGTCGATCAGCACCCGCTCGTTGTAGCGCAGCAAATGTGGCGAGCTGTACACGCCGACTCTGAGCCCCTGGGCACGCAGCATCGACGCCACGAAGGCGCAGGTCGAGCCCTTGCCATTGGTGCCGGTAACCGTTACCACACGCGGCGCCAGTTTGCCCAGCGCCAAGCGGGCAAGCACCTTTTGCGAGCGCTCCAGGCCCATGTCGATGGCCGAGGGGTGCAACTGCTCGAGGTAGGCGAGCCATTCGCCCAGGGTTCTTTCGTTCATCACGCGACCGCAGCCGCCTCACGTGCCTGCTCAGGCGTTTCCTGGCCAGTCATCTGCGCCAGCAAGCGAGCCAGGCGGGGGCGCAACTCGCCACGGGAAATGATCAGGTCGATGGCGCCGTGCTCCAGCAGGAACTCGCTGCGCTGGAAACCTTCAGGCAGTTTTTCACGCACGGTCTGCTCGATGACACGCGGGCCGGCAAAGCCGATCAGCGCCTTCGGTTCACCGACGATGACATCGCCGAGCATCGCCAGGCTGGCGGACACCCCGCCGTATACCGGGTCGGTCAGCACGGAGATGAACGGGATACCTTCTTCACGCAGACGCGCCAGCACCGCCGAGGTCTTGGCCATCTGCATCAGCGAAATCAGCGCTTCCTGCATACGCGCGCCACCGGAGGCCGAGAAACAGACCATCGGGCAGCGGTTTTCCAGGGCGTAGTTGGCGGCGCGCACAAAACGCTCGCCGACGATGGCACCCATGGAGCCCCCCATGAAGGAGAACTCGAAGGCGCTGACCACGATCGGCATGCCCATCAGGGTGCCGCTCATGGAAATCAGTGCGTCCTTTTCGCCAGTCTGCTTCTGGGCCCCGGCCAGGCGGTCCTTGTACTTCTTGCCGTCACGGAACTTCAAGCGGTCGACCGGTTCCAGGTCGGCGCCCAGTTCAGCACGGCCCTGCGCGTCGAGGAAGATGTCGATGCGCGCCCGCGCACCGATGCGCATGTGGTGGTTGCACTTGGGGCAGACATCCAGGGTCTTTTCCAGCTCCGGACGATACAGCACGGCCTCGCAGGCCGGGCACTTGTGCCACAGGCCTTCTGGCACCGAGCTCTTCTTCACCTCGGAACGCATGATCGAAGGGATCAGTTTGTCGACTAACCAGTTGCTCATGCTTTATTTCTCCAGTATTGGCGGGCGGGGACCGGTCTGGCCGGCCATGCCCTGCCCTTTGAGCTCAAATTCTTCTATGAAACGATGACGAATCGGCCACAGGGGCTGCCTGCGTACCGCGCCGTCTTCAATGTGTTCTCTGGCCGCCGGGCATGCCAGCGTGCCGCCCCGCAGGGCTGCGATAGCTATGGACGATGGCGCGCAGCCAGCCGTCACATCTGGCATCACGCCTGTTTCACCGCGCGCATGAAGGCTTCGATCTTCGCCGCATCCTTGATGCCCTTGGCCTGCTCCACCCCCCCGCTGACATCCACCGCGTACGGCCGCACCTGGGCAATGGCCTGGCCGACATTGGCTGCGGACAACCCGCCCGCGAGGATGATCGGCTTGCTCAGCCGTGCCGGTACCAGTGACCAGTCGAACGCCTCACCCGTTCCACCCGGAACGCCGGCAACGTAGGTGTCGAGCAGCATGCCACGGGCCCCGGAATACCGCTGGCAAGCAGCCTCGATATCGTCCCCCGGGCGCACCCGCAGCGCCTTGATCCAGGGCCGGTGATAACCTTCGCAATCGGCCGGCGTTTCGTCGCCGTGGAACTGTAGCAGGTCCAGCGGCACGACCTCGAGGATCTCGTTCAGCTCGCAACGCGAGGCGTTGACGAACAGGCCCACGGTGGTCACGAACGGTGGCAGCTCGGCAATGATCGCCCGCGCCTGGCGTACGTCGACGGCACGCGGGCTCTTGGCATAGAAGACAAAACCGATGGCATCAGCCCCCGCCTCGGCGGCGGCTAGCGCGTCTTCGATGCGGGTAATCCCGCAGATCTTGCTGCGAACGTTGCTCATGAACGACGAACCCTGCTGTTGTGCTGAAAGAGCGGGTGAAAGGCCCGATGGTAGCAAATGACTTTTCGCCCGTCAGTCTGCCAGTGCCTCATAGCCGCTGAGAAAGTGTGGGCCAATGTAACGCTGCGGCAGCTGGAATGCCTCCGGGTATTCCACCTGCACCAAGTACAGGCCATAGGGATGGGCGGTCACGCCCCCCTCGCGGCGGTTGCGGCTTTCCAGTACTTCGCGGGCCCAGGCCACGGGGCGCTCGCCCGCACCGATGGTCATCAGCACCCCGGCAATGTTGCGCACCATGTGATGCAGGAAGGCCGTGGCACGTACATCCAGCACGATCATCCGGCCATGGCGGGTCACGCGCAGATGGTGGATATGCTTGATCGGCGACTTGGCCTGGCACTGGCTGGCACGGAAGGCGCTGAAGTCGTGGGTGCCGAGCAGGAACTGCGCTGCCTCGGCCATGCGCTCGACATCCAGCGGGCGGTGGTTCCAGGTGACCTCCTCGGCCAGGTGTGCCGGGCGGATCGGGTCGTTGTAGATGACATAGCGGTAACGCCGAGCGGTGGCCTTGAAGCGGGCATGGAAGTCCGCTGGCATTGGCCGCGACCACACCACGCTGATGTCGTGGGGCAGGTTGAAGTTACTGCCCAGCGTCCAGGCGCGCTCGTCACGCACCGCCTGGGTGTCGAAGTGCACGATCTGGCCGCAGCCATGCACGCCGGCATCGGTGCGCCCGGCACAGACCACGCTGATCGGCTCGTTGGCCACCTTCGACAACGCTTGCTCCAGCGCCTGCTGGACACTCGGCACACCGCTGGCCTGGCGCTGCCAGCCGCGGTAGCGCGAGCCTTTGTATTCCACGCCCAGGGCGATACGGGTGTAGCCTTCGGCGGCGGCTTCGGTGGCGGCGGTGTCGATGATGTCCAAGAGCGTGAAACCTGTGGGGTATACGGAATGGCGGAGATTATAACGACAACGGCAGCCTTGTTGGGCTGCCGTTGGGTTCGCACTTGCTTGGCCGGCCCCTTCGCAGGTTGCCTACATGAAGGCCGGCACAGACAACCTCAGATCAGCCGGGACAGCATGTCCTCGGCTTCCTGACGCTGAGTATCGTCACCATCCTTGACCACTTCGTCGAGGATGTCGCGGGCGCCCTGGTGGTCACCCATGTCGATATAGGCACGCGCCAGGTCGAGCTTGGTCGCCACTTCGTCGCTGCCAGAGAAGAAGTCGAAGTCCAGATCGTCCAGCGGCTCCGGCTCCTGAGCGGCGTCCGCAGCGGTGAAGTGCGGCTCCAGCGACGGCGACTCAAGGCTTTGCGACAGTTTGTCGAGTTCGGCGTTGACGTCGTTCAGCTCTGAGGCAAAGCTTTTGGCGGCCGGTGATTCGTCATCCAGCGACAATGACAGATCGAAGTCTTCAGGCAGCTCAAGTTCCGAGATCGGGTCGAACTCCGGGATGGCGTCGAAGGCTGCCAGCTCGGCGGCAACGTCCACAGGGGGTTCGTCCACAGCATCCGCGGCGGTGGGCTCGGCGATATCCAGATCGAAGTCGGCCAGGTCGTCAACGTTCTGCGGTTCGGCATGGGCCTGGGCCAGCAACGTTTCGAAATCGTCATCGGCATCGGTTGGCGACTCGGCCGCCGGTGCAACGGGCTCAGCGTCTTCCTGCAGCTCGGCCAACGCGGCTTCATCCAGCACTGGCGGCTCGAGTGTGTCGTCCAACGGCAGGTCATCACCCAGGCTCAGGTCGAAGGCACTGTCGAAATCGTTGTCATCGAGAACTGACGCTTCGCCAGCTTCGTCGGCGGCAGGCTCGATGACCGGCTCACGCGCCACCTCAGGCTCAGGGTCAGACGCTGCTTCTGGCTCGGGCTCCACAACCGCTTGCACGGCTGGATCGGCCTCTGACTCCACCGCAGCAGGGTCCTGGGGTGCGTCCTGCAGCAGGTCGTGTACGTACTGTTGATCCAGCTCGGCGGCCAGCGCTGCAGCACCCAGGCCTGCAGCCGCAAGGCCGAGCATGGCGGGGTAGCGTTCCTTGAGCCCGTTGACCTGGGCGATATTGTCATCATTGCCTGGCAACTTGCGTTCCTGCTCGACGAAGGCGCTGTGGTCGCCTTGGCGGGCATAGACTTCCATCAGTTTCAGGCGCAGGCCATCATGCTCAGGCTGCGCCGCCACTGCAGTCTCCAGCAGATCGGCAGCATGGTTCAGGCGACCGCGCGCCAGGCTTTGCTCCACCTCGGCCAGCAGTTCGGCGTTCGGGTCTTGCACAGGTGCAGGCTCTGCAACCGGCGCCGCGGGTGTGGGAGTGGTGGGTTTTTCCGCGGCCACGGCCGCTGCAGCGGAAGCGGCCACCACGGCCGGCGACAGGGTAACGGTAGGTGATGCAACCTCCAGCTCGTCGAAGCTGCTTGGCGGCAGGTCAAGGTCTGGGCCAGGCGCGCTCTCCTCAGCCAGCGCCCGCGCCATGCGCAGGTGCTTTTCGGCTTCCTGCTGGGCCTTGCGCTTGCGCGCCAGCAGCAACAGCAAAAGCAGCAGCACGAGGAATGCAGAACCTGCGATCAGGCCAAGCAGAAGCGGGTTGCCCAACACCTGGTCAAGGGCACCTGGCTGCTCGGCGGCAGGTGCAGGCTCATTGGCAGGTGCTGCCTCTGGTGCGGTATCGACGGCCGCAGGCGCTGGCTGCACGACAGGCTCGGCTGGAGCGGCCTGGGCATCTGCAGCGGGCTGCGCCGGCTCACCCGGCAACGCTGCGGGCGGGGTTGCGCCTTCGGCACCCTGCGCCTCCAGGCGGGCCAGCTGGTCATTCTTGAGCTGGATGAGGCGCTGCAGTTTGTCCAACTGGCTCTGCAGGTCGCTCATCCGGCTTTTGAGTTCTTCGTTGTCACGACGGCTGGTGTCCAGGCTTTCCTGGGCGACGGCCAGCTTGTCGTTGATTGCCTTGGCTGTGCCGGCGCCTGCCTGGTTGCCCGGGCTGACCAGGCGCAGGTTATCGCCCTGGGCGATACGCTCGGGCGCAGCGTCGGCAGCACCGCGGCGGGTGGCATCGAGCTGGCGGGCACGCGGACCCAGGCGGCGGCCTTCACGCCAGGCCGCATACTGCTCGGCCACTTCGCGGTTGGCTTCGCCCTGGGGAATGCTCTGGATCTGCTGCTGATCGGGCAGGCGCAACACCTGGCCTACTTTCAGCTGGTTGATGTTGTTACCGATGAAGGCATCCGGGTTCAGCGCCTGGATGGCGATCATGGTCTGCTGCACCGAGCCACCGCCCTGGGTGTTGCGCGCCGCAATCTGCCACAAGGTATCGCGGCGCTTGGTGGTATAGCTGCCGGCACTGCTCACCGCCGGGGCGACATTCGCTGCGGCTGGCTGCTGGCCCTGGGCCTTGGCCTGGTCGAGCAGCACACTGTAGTCACGCAGCAGGCGGCCCTGGGGCCACATCACCTGAACCAGGAACTTGACCACCGTACCTGGCAGCGGCTGGCTGGAGGTGACCCGCAGCACGCTCCTGCCGTTGGGGTTGATCACCGGCGTGAAGGTCAGGTCTTCGAGATAAGTCGGATACGCCACCCCGGCTTTGCTGAACTCTTCCGGCGGCGCCAGGCTCGGCGCCACTTCGGCAGCGGTGAGGTCGCGCACATCGAGCAATTCGATCTCGGCGTCCAGCGGCTGGTTCTGCGCTGACTTGAGCGTCAGCTCACCCAACCCCAGGGCATTCGCCATGCCAGACGACAGCGCCGACGCTGCCGCCATGGCCAGAACCAGTTTGCGAATTCGAAGCATGACCTCTTCCCTTGTATGAATCGTCCCGAAAACCCGCACATGGCGTGGGACAAAAGTGCTCGCCAGTATCTTTTACGCCATGTGTTTAATCAACAATTGCGCCACCTGCACAGCGTTGAGCGCGGCGCCTTTGCGCAGGTTGTCGGTGGTCAGCCAGAGGTTGAGCTGCTGGTTTTCGTCGACACCATGGCGTACACGACCAACATAGACCACGTCTTGCCCTACTGCGTCACCGACCGGGGTCGGATAATCGTCGCGTTCCACCAACTCAACGCTGTCTGCGCCCTCGAGCGCGTCATTGACTGCGCCCAGGTCGACCGGCCTACGGCTTTGCAGGGCCACACTGAAGCTATCGCCGAAAAACACCGGGACTTGAACGCAGGTCACGGAAATCTTGAGTTCTGGCAGGCCCAACAGCACCCGCAATTCGTTGACCAGGCGGTGTTCAAGCAGCGTATGGCCCTGTTCGTCGGCAGCCCCGACCTGGGCCAACAGGTTAAATGCCATCTGGCGGTCGAAGAACTGCGGCTCGAGCGGACGGGCATTGAGCAGTTCGGCGGTTTGGCGGGCCAGTTCGTTGACCGCCTCTCGGCCTTGGGCGGATACCGCCAATGCGGCCATGACTTGCACCCGTTCGATGTCGAGCTGGCCCTTGAGGGGTGCCAGGGCGACAGCCAGGGCCACGGCTGCGCAGCTGGGGCTGGCGATGCGCGCGGGCAATGTGAGGTTGGCAATGCTGTGGGCGTTGGCTTCGGGCACTACGGCGAGGGCATCGTCAAGGCCGCCGGAGAGGTCGATGACCGTGCAACCTGCCTGCTGGGCCTTGCTGGCGAAGCTGCGGCTGACGGCGGGGCTGGCGGCGAAGAAGGCGAGCTTGACTTGGGTGAAGTCGAAGCTGTCCACTTCGCGCACCTTGATCTTCTTGCCGGCAAACATGACGCTGCTGCCCGCCGACTCCATGCTGGCCAGCAGGTGCAGTGTCGCGACCGGGAAGTCCAGCTCTTCGAGGATCTGTACGAGGGTTTCACCGACGCTACCGGTGGCGCCGACGACGGCGATATCCAGGGGTTGGGTCATGTCAGGGATCCTTTTGCTGAAACGGCGGGGGCGGCACTTTACTTGGATTGTAGAGTTTTGTCTGTGCCCCCAAAGCGGTCGATCTTGATCTTGATCTTGATCTTGCTCTTGCTTCTAAGCGCGCGGTAGCTCAGGCAACACAGGATGCGACTTCAGGAGGCCGAACGCAGGCCTTGCGGAGGGAGG